>DATHSR010000034.1:0-23870 GCA_035464035.1 Desulfotignum sp.
GGGCAAGGTTTGCCTTTTGTAAATATTTGCAGAACATGATCCTGGCCCCGGCATATGTCAGGGACTCACGATGGCATGCATAAAAAACAAACGTTTTTTCCGGATCTCTTTGTTGGAGCCAGGCACTCAGAGCGGTTGCGGCATCAGCACTAAAATATACAACCCTGCCGACACGGGTTTTCTGGGCTTCCCATATATCAATTTTTTTCTCTTTCAGATGTATGTCATGAACCTGTAAGTTTAACAATTCTCCGATTCGCATTCCGGTTCTTAACAGCAACAAAATCATCGCCCGATTTCGGACATTGTTAATCACGGACAGTAATTTTGCTTCGTGTTCAATCTCCATGGCTTTGGGCAGGGAGTCAGGGACCTTGATAATCATTTTTTTGGAAAGAACTTCAGCAGGAACAACCTCTTTTCTGATTTGATACCGGATAAATGCCTTTAGATCCTAAATTCCCGCGCTATTGTAACGAGTTCGGGGGTGTGACCCCGAACTTCGAATAAAGTTCGGTTTGCTTGTTAGTCATTTCTCCAACCTGTAATTTTTGACCAGGCACTTCAAAGCATTCGATGATATCAAATTCATCCAGAACCTCCTGCATTGTGAAATCCTTGAACAGGTTGTTGTCCTTCATTTTTTTGGTGATATAGGACAGAAAAATAAGGGAGAGGAATTGTACAAACATCTTGCCATCCAGGCTTTGTTCCGATGAAACGGCGACTCGCCGGAGATTCAGCCGGTCTTTCAGATTTTCAAAGGCTTTTTCTACCATGTCCTTGTTGCGGTATAGCTCCAGGGCTTCAACAGGGTCTTTAACCTCGTTGCTTATCAAGGCAAAATAGCCGTAGTTTTGTTTTGCCTGGGCAAAAGCATCTTCTTTTGCCGTGACCTTTGTTCCCCTTATCGGAGTTGTCCTGACATCGAAAAATTTTTCATACTGCTTTTCGTGATCCGGGTGCCGCTGCCCTTTTTCCAGTTCCTCCTGCAAAGCAGCCATTCGGTTGTTGAAGGCTTTCTCGTCTTCCAGTGCCCGTTCCGGAGAAAAATAGATGTGAAGATACATCCGGCGTTCAGCTTTGAGGGTGTCTTTTTTATTAGGACGTTCCTGAACATAGTCCCAGGTAGTGGGCAGGCAACAGGCATAAACCTGGTAAGCCTGATTGTAATATGGCCAGACGCGGATCGTACCCCGAACAGAATCAAGATGCGTCTTCACCAGATTCAACGACAACTTCCCACCTATCAGGAATTTCATGTGATGCCGGTAAAGCTCATTGATGTTGGTTGCACTGAAAAATCCCCGGTCAAGGACCACTTTTATCTTTTCATAGCCGAGTGTATTCATGTCAGCCAGCAGTTTTCTCAGTGTTTTGACATCCGGGATGTTTCCGGCCAGTTTCCGGTAATAAAACGGCAGGCGGGATTCCTGGCCGAACAGCAGGCTGAGGTTGATCTGTGCCAGTGGCTCATGATCTTTATTGTTACCATACCGCACCTGCCTGAGGCATTTCGAATAACTGGATATCGACGTGCTGTCATAGGCCAGATATTCTTTTTCGACCCGGCGTTTTCCCTGGAGTTTGAAAAAACGCTGCTTTGCATCCTCGGTGATGGATGCGAACAGTTCACTGCTCCTTTGGGAACAGATGACTTCACCGAACGGATGCCGGTGGATGGCTGCCCAGTGTGGAAAACGGCTCAAGGGGTTTTTGTCCTCAAGAATCAAATAATAGACAATGGACAGAATCTGCCGCCAGTTGTCTGGAAAGCATGTTCCCAAATCCTCAAGCAGACCGGTATCCTCAGCGATGCGATCAAAAAGATAGGTGGCACCATAAAATTTGCGGGCATTCCTGGTAAAGGGCAGAGCCCCTTTTTCCGTGGCGTCTGTCCGGGGTGGTGCTTTTTTTCTGCGGGTTGGAACAATCTGCTGTGTTTCGGGGTCTACCCGCCCGATACATTTTCGTTTTGCCCGTGACTGCTTTTTCTTTTTATCCCAATGAGAAATTGACTCATACGCATAAGTGATGCCGGTCTTTTTATTGGTCTGATACACAATGGCTGCCATGGACGACCTCCTTGTTTTCATCGTTACGATTATATAAACCGTAACGATGAAAATTGCAAGGAAAATCGAACGAATTTATAAATTTTTTAGTAGGTTACTCTGATTTCATCGTTATACTTTTACGGGAATTCAGGGTGCATCTGCGTATACAGCCTGCGATTTGCCCGGGGATCATCGTAAACACCCAGTTTTGGCCCTATCTGGCCGCTTTCAAAGACAGGATCGGAATCGGCCATTCCCAGCAGAAAAGGACCTGCCTTACATTCATGGTTATCTTGTGCCGCATAAAACGGGTCGGCGTCCTGTGCTTCTTTGAGCATTTCGCAAAATGACAGTTTTTTTTCAAGCCTGGATATGCTCCTGGGCTTCAGCAATAAAAATTTTACCCCCACAGGGGGATATTCAAAATTAAATTTTTTAAAAACAGACAGATTTGTGCTGTTCTCCATTACAGGGTTGCTCCCATGGTAATTCAGGACATATCCTGAACCGGTTTTATGTGACACGATAAATGAGTTCAGGACAGGTCTGATCGATTTTTCATAGCAGCCCCGGCAGAAACAAGGCAATCTGCGGGAAGATCATCAGCAGGGCGTTGCATACGATCAACGCCAGCAGAAACGGCATCACACCCCGGAAGATGGCTTCCAGCGGAATGTCTTTTGCCACACCGTAAACCACATACACGTTGATGCCCACCGGCGGGGTGATCACCCCCATTTCCGCGATCAGAACAATGATGACCCCGAACCAGATGGGGTCGAACCCCAGGGCCTGGGCCACCGGAAAAAAGATGGGAACCGTGAGCATGATCAACGCAAACCCGTCCATGAAGCATCCGCCCACAAGATAGATCATGATGATCACCATCATGATCAGCATGGGGTGCAGGGGCAAAGTGCCCACCCAGTTGGACAGGTCAAAGGGGATCCGGGTGACGGCCATGAAGTGGCCGAACACCGTGGCCCCTGCCACGATCACCATGACCATGCAGCTGAGCCGTGTGGTGTCGGCAATGGCTTTGAGAAAATGTTTCCAGGACAATTGACGCCGGGCCACCGCCAGCAGCAGAGTGAAAAACGCACCCACGGCCGCGGCTTCCGTCGGGGTGAAGACCCCGGAGAAAAGGCCGCCCATGACCGCTCCGAAAATCAGCAGGGCTTCGATCACACCGGTCAGGGACCGGATTTTCTGGGTCCAGGTGGTTTTGGGGCCTGCCGGTGCCAGGGCCGGGTTGCGGCGGACCTGCAAGTGAATGGCGGCAATGAACAGCAGCGACAGCAGTATCCCCGGCAGGATCCCGGCCAGGAACAGTTTGCCGATGGACTGCTCGGTGAGGATGCCGTAAATAATGAAGATGGTGGAGGGCGGGATCAGGATCCCCAGACTGCCGGCGGCGGCCACGGTGCCGGCGGCCAGACCCATGTCATACTTGAACCGCTTCATTTCCGGGATGCTCACGGTGGCCATGGTGGCGGCCGTGGCATTGGTGGAACCGGAGATGGCGGCAAATCCGGCACAGGCTGCCACGCTGGCCATGGCCAGTCCCCCGTTCCTGGCGCCGATGAGCACATAGGCGGCATTGTACAGCCGGCGGCTGATGCCCGAATAAAAAGAGATCTGGCCCATGAACATGAACAAGGGGATCACGGTGAGGCTGTGGCTGGAAAACATCTCAAAAAAATCCGTGGCCAGGATGTTCAACCCCGGCCCCCACCCCTTGACATAGCTGAACCCCAGAAAACCGACCAGGCCCATCACAAACCCGACGGGCATTTTGGAAAACAGCATGACCAGCAGGACAATGATTCCGATAACGCCAATGGCTGTTAAACTCATAAAGAGACCACCTTATGGATGTCTTTGATTATGGCGACAAGATACACCAGGGCAACGATCAGACTGGAGAAGGCCAGCATGTAGACAAAGGGATGAAACGGCAGCTGCAGGGTCATGGACACCTCCCCGCTGTCCTTGAGCTTTGCGGCATAGAGGACGCACCGCCAGGCCAGAATGCCGAACAGAAAGCCGGATGCGGTGTCGGTGAACAGTTTGATGAAGATCTGTGTCTTCTTTGCCAGCAGCCGCACCACCAGGCTCACCGCCACATGGCCCGACTCCAGGGTGGTGTGGGCCATGGCAAAGGCGGCGGCCACGGCCCCGCACATGGCCACCAGGTCATAGGTGCCGGGGACCGGGCGCCAGGACGCCAGAAACGCCCATCCGAACCTGCTGTACACGGTGACGCAGAACCGCATGAACACGTCCAGCGTGGTGATCATCATCATGGCCACAATGGCCACGCCCGCCATGTAATACATGTACCGGGCCACCCGGTTGATCTGGGTTTCAATTGCTGTTACCTGCATTTTGCAGCCGCCCCTTCCATCCCGGCGCACAGATCGTCGTTGCGGCCCGGGATCGTCATTTCAAACCGGTTGTCGATGACGGCATAGTCATAGTAGCCCAGCCGTCCGATGGGCCGGATCTTGAGGATATCGATTTTACCCTCCTGGCTGATAACGTCATCTTTGATATGCACCGCCACCACCTGCCCGATGATGATGTCTACGGTGCCCATGGTGCCGGTACCCGGCAGACGCAGGGTCTGATGGTATCGGCATTCCATGTGTATGGGGGACTCCGCCACCCGGAAGGGGGCGACAAGCGTGGACGGGGCCTTGGTGACCCCGGCCAGATCGAACTCGTCGATGCCGGGATCGGTTTCCTGGGCCGTGATGTTCATGGCTTCTCTCAAGTCCCAGGTGGCCATGTTGTACACAAATTCCCCGGTCTGTTCCGCATTGACCGTGGTGTCTTTTCTGGTGCCGCGGGTGGTCTGGTTGGCCGCAAACATGACATAGGGCGGATCAAAGGTCAGGTTTTGAAACTGGCTGTAAGGGGCCAGGTTTGACACCCCTTCCGGACTGATGGTGGAAATCCATCCGATGGGCCGGGGCACCACACAGGACTTGAAAGGGTCATGGGCCAGGCCATGACCGGTTCTGCCGGGTTCATAATACATGCGCGGCTCCTTTCGTCGGCGGGTCCGGCATTGGTGCCGGTCCCGCCGTCAGATGTTTTTTACGAAAAATCCGGATCAATAGGTGGTCACCGCTTCTCTGAGAAAGTCCACATATTCCTGGGCCGGCAGCCCTTTCTGTGAGGCTTCCTCAATCCAGGTACCGATCACCGGTGCCACGGCCTCGGCCCACCGCCGGTCTTCTTCAGGGGACAGGGCGATGATTTCATTGCCCAGTTCCAGGGTGAATTCCCGGCCTTCCTGGTCGCTGGAGTCCCAGGCATCCCCGTATTTCACAATCCATTCCTTGTTCACCTGTTCGAAAATCGCCTGGATGTCTTCGGGCAGCGATGCCCATTTGTCTTTGTTCATGAACAGGTAAAGGCCGGAAGTGTATCCGATGCTGTAAGTTTCCGTGGTATAGTTGATCACTTCGGCCTGTTTCCAGCCCTTGAGGGCTTCCACCGGAACCAGGGTGGCATTGACGACCCCTTTCTGAAGCGCTTCATAGGCCTGGTTCTGGGCCATGGCAACGGGCACGCCGCCCAGGGCTTCCACCACCTTGACGCTGAACCCGTAGCACCGGACCTTCATGCCCTTCATGTCCTCCAGGGTCCGGATGGGATCCTTGCTGTGGATGAATCCCGGGCCGTGGGCCGTAAACAGCATGACCTTGATTTTGTCCAGTTCCTTTGGCTGGAATTTTTCGTAAAACGCATTGATGATTTTGGTGGCCTGGGTGCCGCTTTTATATCCCATGGGCAGGTCAATGGCCTCCAGGGCCGGAAACACGCCCCTGCTGTATCCGAGAACGGAAAATCCCATGTCGGTGATGCCGTCCACAATGGCGCCGTAGGTCTGGGGCGGGGTCACCAGGGAACCGCCCGGATAATAGGTCATTTTAACTTTTCCATCGGTACGTTTTTCAATTTCATCACAGTATTCCTGACCCAGCTGTCCATGGATGTGGGACGGGGGAAACATGTTGCTGAAACTGATTTCAATGGGTTTTGCCACAGCGGCTGTCGCCGTCAGTGACAGGAGCAGGGCGATGGAAAGAAGCGATGCGATAAATCCGGTTTTTGACGTCATTGTGATACCCTCCATAGGCATTAGGTTGAAAACATTTTACCAAACAAACGTTAGATTTTTTTAACGTTTGTTTGTCATGCCATAGCACGGAAGGTTTTTATCTGTCAACATAATTATTTCAAATTCACAAACTGATTTCCCCTCATTGCTTGGGCGGTATCTTCCATGTTTTCAGAAGGTTTGGTCCCAAACACAGAAACCGGGCTGCATCTGCCGGGCAGACCCTGCCGTCCCGCAGATGCAAGGGTGCAGACAGCTGCAGGCCCGGGGGTGTCACAATGAGGGGGGAGGTGGTTATTTCAAGAGGAAGGCGGGGTTCCCTTGGTGGAAAGTCCGAAAATAAAGGTGTGGTAAATTTTATCAGCCAGGGCGTCGGGTCCGATATCGCCTTTGGGGTCATACCACCGGTAAATCCAGTTGCACATGCCCACCAGACAGTGGGCATCCACGGCAATATGGTCTGTGGGAAGGCCCTGGTCCCGGCAATATGCGTCCAGGGCGTTCCGCCAGAACACCAGGTATTTCCGCTGCTTTTCCTTGATCTGCTGGTACCAGTCCCCGGTCAGGCAGTCATCATCGTTGAGAATCAGCTTGCTTCTGAACTTGTCTCTGCAGAAGGTGTCCACCTGGAAACGGATGTATTTTCTGATCAGATCCAGCGGGCCGGCCTGGGTGCCGTCGATCTTTTCAATGCCCGAGATCATGTCGTCCATGTGGCTGTCCAGGATCTGGAACAACAGCTCTTCTTTGCTTTTAAAATAATAGTACAGCCCGGCCGTGGTCATGTCGGTGGCCCGGGCAATATCCCGGATGGTTGTTTTGTCGTATCCTTTCTGCCACAGGGTCTGTGTGGCGATCCGGTAGATCTCTTTTTTCCGCCGTTCCTGCTCTTTGACTTTGTATTTTTTCATAAGGGTTATATAAAACACAAAAAAAAACAATTGACAAGCATTAGATAGATTGTTTTATCGTATGTTATATTATCAGCATGCTGCCAGGACCGTTTTTTTAAATCTGTAACTTATCTGTAATCTGCGTTGCCGTCATACTTAACCATACTTCTTCATTCTATGGTTTCATTCTATTTCAATGCGCGGTTTGGCCCTGTTCTCATCAAACAATTTTCGTGACAAGGAGGGGGGTATGAAAAACGTGATCTGTTTTTTACTGGCGGGAGCGGTCTTTCTGTCCGCAATACCGCCGGCATGGGGGTCTGACAGGATTAAAGATACCGGACTCACGGTGAAAGAAACCGGATCGATGGCCGAGGCCTATATTGATCTGGCAACCATGCACCGGTATGTGAAAAATTCGGACGGCACCTATTCACAGTACACCCGTAAGGGGGAGTTCTTCAAAAACGTGCCTGCGGACCTGCCGCTGCTGACCTCCAGAAGCCATGTGGTGGCGGTTCAGGACCATTGTTATTTTCTTTATGTAAAAAGAGAACTGTCCGGAGAAAAACGGACACTGCTCACGTCGATGCCCGTCCCGCATCCGGAAGGATGGCTTCTGGACAAGGCCCTGGTGGACCTGAAGCATACAGCGCCGTGAACTTCGGGCACACGATGCGGCTTTATTGCAGGGACTGTTTTAAAGCAATCATTTTCCGTGATGGCGAATCCCCCCGTTCCGTCTGCAGTTTCGCCGCACATTGCCTGTAAATACCCAAGGCCTCTGATTTTTTTCCCATTCGGGCATAGACCTGCATCAGCCGCAGATAAACGGGCTCCAGAAGGGGATCTCTTTGAAGGGCCTGTCTGCAGCACAGGATTGCTTCTGACCCACAGGCCAGATATTCCAGGTGGTCCGTGATTTTTTGAACCGCATCCAGAAATTTGGAACGCAACCGCTCTCTTTCCGGAATTACCCAGGCAACCTGATCTTCAGGGATGAACGGGCCGGGATAGGATTGAAACAATTCACCAGATAGATCCAGGGTGTCCCTGAGGCATGCCTGTGGCGTGAGCGTTTCATTAATTCTGTTGCAGCAGGCGTCAAACGCCAGGGTATCCGTCCAGACCAGAAACCTGTTGAGCGAGAGCCTGCCCTGGGCATGTATTACTGCATCGCTGCTGCCCAGAAGCTTTCGCAACCGGTGCAGGGTGGTGGTATAGGCATTGTGGGCGGCATCGCCGTCACTGTCGGGCCAGAGAGCATCCAGAACGGCGTATTCCGGAACATTTCTGCCGCCGTGGGCCAGAAGGTACTTGAGAATGGTCAATGGTTTCTGCTGAATTTTTCTTGAAAATCGCAGGTCATTTTCTTCCAGCCTGACGTTAAACCCACCAAGGGATCTGATGCGGATGGGCCACGGCCAGTTCGGTATGTCAACAGGCGGGTCGTCGGGCAGCAGGTGGTGGGTTTTGATCAGGGTGCACACATAAGCGGGCTCAATATCTTTTTTCAGGGCATAGGCACACAGGCGGGCCATCTCCCGGGGGACCCAGAGAAATCCATATCGGAAGTTCCATTTTCTGCCCAGATGCAGCGCCTTTCTCAAAGGGGTGTCCACCCTGGCATCCAACCCTTTGTCCAGCAGAAAATATGCCCGGGTCAGCAGTGCCATGAACTTGTTCTGGAGGGTCCGGTATTGGCTGCAGAGGCGGAAAGATTGTCTCAGGTGAGATTGTGCCGTCTGTGTGTCATCCAGGGCGAACTGCACTTTGGCCAACACCAGATGCCCGAAGGCAAGAATCAGGCCGTTTCCAGTCTGGGTGGCTTTTTCAAAAAATGTCAGTGCATGATACCGGCACTCCACCCAGTTTTCCGTGACAAGGTGGAGCCAGGAAAAAACAAAATGATACAGGCACTGATTCCAACGCTCCTGGCGGCTGAGACGGGGGGCGACCTCCGCCAGGAATTTTTTTGCGGTATCATACCTGCCCAGCCCCATGGCAGCGGCGGCCCCATGGGCCCGGAGCGCCAAAAAAAGCAGGGAGATACCGGTTTCTTTCTCCAGGGCCATCCCCTGTTTCGCAGCGGTCAATCCTTTTTGAAAGTCGCTGCACAGCCATGCGTGGAAACATTTCAGATTCTGAAATACCAGGTATGGCAGCGGGGCGGTTTTCCTGTGGGTGACGTTTTGAAATACCTCCAGCAGATGACCGGCGCCATAGAGATCTCCCTGCATGATTCTGAGCATGATCATCGGGGAGAAAATCTGGAGCGTGAGAGTGATATCTTCTGTCATGTGAAGAATCTCCCAGCCCCGGTCACTCCATTTTTTGGTGTCTTCTGAATCCGGGCTTCTGAGCACCAGGGCATTGAGCATGGAGGCGGTCAGCCTGAGAACCATTTCAGGCGGACCGTGGATGCCGAAACGCGCTTCGAGCTGACGGCATTTTTCAAAATATGCATCCATTTCCTGGAAAACGTTGAACTGGAAGGTGATGGCATCCAGTATGCCGGACAGGGCCATAAAGCACCCTGCCGCTTCTGATCGCGCTTCAAACAGGTCCAGCGCTTTTCGAAACAGATCTTTTGCCTGTTCCGGGGTGGTCGGGATTTTGCAGATGCCCTGCCAGAAAATCAGCCACGGGATTTCTGACGTCATTTGCCGGGGAATTTGATTGATCCACATCTCCAGGGTCTGAATCCGGCCCTGGGAAACCAGGGCCGGTGCCTGGGAAAGGATCAGGTTCACGGCCCCGGTGAAATGACCTGACCGGATATACAGGTGGATGGCATCTTCTGATTTGCCTTCTTTTTCCAGGAGAGCGGCACTTTTGAGCAGCAGTGCGTCAAACGCATTCAAGGAGAAAAACTGCCGGGCCTTTTTCTGAAGAAATTCCTGAAAAAGGGGATGAAAATAATATTCCGGGGGATCACTCATGTTCACATAAGTAAAACTGTTGTGACGGTTCATTTTTTTGAGGATGTCGCCGGCATGATCGCCTGCCAGAATTTTTGCAGCATTCAGGGAGATTCCGGAAAGATGGGAGAGTTTCAGGAGAATCGCCTGTACCTCGGGGTCCAGCGCGTCAAAAATGGTATTCCCCAGATAATCAAAGATCTCATCGGGTGTTTGGTGTGTGAGCAGGTGGGGTTCAAGGGTGTCATGACCGCCTTTTCTGATCAGCAGCAGCAGGAGACCGGCAATCCAGCCGTCTGTTTTCCGGTGCAGGTCGGAAACGACGGTTTTCGGAAACTGGGAGGCGGTCAGGCAGTGAATGGCCCCCTGGGTTTCTTTTTCCTGGAATCGCAGCTGATCCCAGCCCAGAATCTGGAGGCGGCGGTTGGCCATGGAACGGGCAAAGGCCGCCGGCGGCCGGGTTCGGCTGCAGACAATCAGGGTGATTTTTCCGGCAGTGATGTCTATGGCATCACGCAAAATTTCGTGCAGCCGGGCACCCTCTCCGGTCGCCTCGTAGTTGTCCAGCACAATGGCAAAAGGGAAGGACACCGGTTCCAAAAACAGATGAAAAAACCGTTTCGTGAAAATGGATATTTCCCTGAGAAATTCCTGGGTCAGAAGGGGAAGGGAAGCGGATGCTTCCGGGAAAGAGGCTTCCCAGGCCTTGCCCATGTAATAGAAAAAAGATGCGATATCCAAATCGGTCTGGTCGACACCATACCAGATACAGTCGATGCCCTCAGTGTCCAGAAAACTGTTGACCAGGGTGGTTTTGCCGGATCCGGCCGGTCCGCTTATCCACAGTGCGCTCTGGCTGTGAACCTTTGACAGGATATTAAACAGGCGCGGGCGCAGATAGGTTTTCTGTAATCCGGGCCTTGTCAGTTTTACCGGGAGAAACGGTCTGGGATGTCCCGGTGATTTATCCATTTAATATCCTTTTTGATTGGCTTGGTTCTCAATCATCCGGGTTGATGCGATATTCAGTGCCCGATATTAGCGAAAAGAGATTTAACAGAGTCGCTCAGGTATTGACCCGAAGGTTACATTTGCTTCAACGGGGATAGAACCCGCGCTATGTGAATTCATCACAGAAAGCCCGGATTATTTTCCACAGATCCGGTGTCACGGTTTCTTGGACCCGGGCGCTGACCGGGTCGGGCGGACTGCCGTAGAAGGCTTGTGCAATTCCGCCGGTAATACAGGCAAGGGTGTCACTGTCCCCTCCCAGGGAGATGGCATTTCGAACCGCATCCTCCCAGGAGGCGGCCTCTAGAAAGGCAATGATGGCCTCGGGCACAGAACCCCGGCAGGATATGTCAAAGGTGTAGGAAGGGCGGATATCATCAATGGAACGGTTCAGGTCGTACCCAAAATCCGTTGCGATCCGCTTCTTTATGGTGTTTTTGTCTTGGCCTGTCCGGGCCAGAAACACGGCCAGAGCCGTGGCCTGGGCACCCTGGATACCTTCGGGGTGGTTGTGGGTGATCTGGGCGGACATCCGGGCGTGATCCAGCACATCCGCCTCAGTGGAAAACGCGAATCCCACCGGGCAGACCCGCATGGCAGACCCGTTCCCCCAGCTGTTGTATGGCTGGGGGTTTGCGGCATGAAGCCATTGGATAAAACGGGCCCCATATCCGGCATGGGGATAACGCTGACCGATTTTCCGGACGGATTCAAGGTAGGATCTGCCCGAAAGGATGGCATCTGCCACCGCCACCGTCAGGACCGTGTCATCGGTAAACCGACACCGGTCATCAAACAGGGGAAAGGTTTTGGTTTTTACCGGGTGGTGCTCGTAAATGGATCCAATGATATCTCCTGCAATGGCCCCTATCACGGAATTTTTTTCTCCCCGATCACATGTCTGGTAACGATATCCAAAAAAATATCTGACAGATCTGTCAGCCTGCCCTGCAGAATGAAAATAAAAAGCAATGTCAGAAGCCACAACCCGCCGGTCAGCTCATGAGGTCATGGGTGTCGGCAGTTACATTTTTCTTTGTAACCAGTTTCTGCAATTTTTACAAGCAGCAAATTTTGCTGGACAGCTTTTTCAGGTCAACTGTTCCGGAAAATCGATTGAAAAAATTTTTTGGTCACCGTCCCGTTCACATAATCCTGTGACAAGGATTCTTGCACCCGGTAAAATCTGGGAAAAGGGCGGGTTGAACAGTGGGGGCAGACATCATGCCGTATTTCAACATCATGATACGTTGCAACAAAATGTCGCCAGTGGTCGGGGCCGTTTCGCACCGTATGGCAGTGTGTGCACTTTTCCATTGCCTTGCTCCTTTCACGGATCGCACCAATGTTCAATCCCGGTAATTCACGCGTTGAACAGGGTCAGTTTTTTGTCGATGATCTGTTTTAATTCACAGAGTTCGGTTCTTTCCAGTTCATTGCAGTTTTCGATCAGATCCGATAATTCACGAAATCTGAATTCGTGCATTTTCCGGATATCCGTCCACCGTTTGTTCATGCTCATGCGCCTGTCTTCAAATGGTATTTTCATATGTACCTCCCGGTTCTTTTGATGTCGTCCAGGATGGTGAGGTTCTGTTTCAACGACTGGTTTTTTAAATGATCAATGAATTTTTTTGTCAGTTTTTTGATTTCCAGCCATAAAAATCGTTTCATGGCACCCCTCCCTTTTTTTGTGTTTATGACTTGAAATACCCGGTGATTAGGCGACACTGGGTGTTTTTTAGATAAAAGGGTTTTGGTTTTCTGACAGACTATAGCGGCGGGAAACTAACAGATAGGTTACTGATTGAAATTAAAATAATAATTTTAATTCATTTGGAAGAGGCTGTTTTGAAGATGCCAGTTTTTTGGCTGTCAGGCCGGCGTGATCATCGGTTTCGGGGACCACGCCGGCCTGACAGATTAAGAAGGAAAAACGGAATCTGGGCAACGACAGACGTTTTCGGAAAGAATCGCCCGTTCCCTGTCCCAAAAGCCACCGGATCAGGGAAAATTCAGGTGTCAACTTCCGTTGTTCCCTGATTATACCGCTGACCAGGCAGCG
Source organism: Desulfotignum sp. (assembly GCA_035464035.1). GTDB lineage: Bacteria > Desulfobacterota > Desulfobacteria > Desulfobacterales > Desulfobacteraceae > Desulfotignum. Next base: position 13,080 of record DATHSR010000034.1, read on the forward strand.
GCCTGTCTTTTGGGCTTGAGGCCGGCCGGCAGCCAGCTGGGATTTTTGGACCGGCGTCCGGAATCCGGTCTGGCAGAAGGTCGTGCCGTGTCGGGCCCAGGCGCTGTTTTTGCCGCCGGTGTGGCCGGTTTTGACGAAGCTGCAGGCCGGTCAGACGGTTTCTCCGGGGTGACCTGGGCCTGTTTCACCGGGAGCTGTTTTTTGAGCAGGCGCTGGATATTGGAAAGAAGCCCCTGTTCGTCACTGCTCACCAGAGACAGGGCCGTGCCTGCTTCACCGGCCCGGCCGGTGCGGCCGATACGGTGAATATAGTCTTCGGCCACATGGGGCAGATCAAAGTTGACCACATGGGGCAGGTGCTTGATATCCAGGCCCCGGGCTGCAATGTCCGTGGCTACCAGGGTCTGGACCGCCCCGCTTTTGAAATCAGCCAGGGCCCGGGTCCGGGTGGCCTGACTTTTGTTTCCGTGGATGGCAGCCGCGGTGATACCGTCACTGAGCAGTTGTTTGGTGAGTTTGTTGGCACGGTGTTTGGTGCGGGTAAACACCAGTGTCTGGTGCCAGCTGCCGTCCCGGATCAGCCCGGATAGCAGATCGCGCTTGCCGTCCTGGGTTACCTGATACACCGTCTGGTCAATGGCCTGGGGGGCTGAGTTGCCCGGAGACACTTCGATTTGAACCGGATTTTTAAGGAGTCCGTCCGCCAGTTCCCGGATTTCCGGGGTATAGGTGGCTGAAAAAAGCATATTCTGGCGTTTTGAAGGCAGGCACTTGATCACTTTTCGGATATCATGGATAAACCCCATGTCCAGCATGCGGTCCGCCTCATCCAGGACCAGGAAATTGACCTGTGAAAGATCCAGGGTTTTCCTGCCCACATGGTCCAGCAGGCGTCCCGGGGTGGCGACCAGGATATCCACGCCTTTTTGAAACTGCTTGATCTGGGGGTTGATATTGACCCCGCCGAAAATCACGGTGGTTCGCAACGACATAAACCGGCCGTAGGCTTTGAAATCATCCTCAACCTGGGCGGCCAGCTCCCGGGTAGGGGTCAGGATCAATGCACTGGGAAGCCTGGAGCTTTTCTGGCCCTGGTGGATGTGCTGAAGAATGGGCAGGGCAAATGCTGCGGTTTTTCCGGTGCCGGTGCGGGCCCCGGCAAGCACGACTTTTCCCTCCAGCACCCTGGGGATGGCTTTTTCCTGAATGGGGGTGGGTGTGGTGTGGCCCAGTGCCTCAATGGCACGGAGCAAAGGGGCACAAAGCCCCAGATTCTGAAACGACATAGTCAGTTCTCCTCTTAATCGCCCGCCTGCAAAACGCAGAACCGATCCAGGCTGAAATAATAAAATTGTAAAGGATTGGGGTAAATTAAGAAAAGGAATCGACCGCAATACTCACGGCACCGACCGGAGGGTGCCAATCAAAAACAGTATCATACCACAAAATGGATTTATTGCAAGTGATATTTCAGGACGTATGCCACACCCTGAGGAGGAACCAGAAGATCATGATGGCCTCTATGCCCAACTTTGCCGGCAGGGCAACCCAGAATCCGATGGAGGCCCCGAATCCGGACCGGATGGCCTGGGCGGTTTTTCTTCGGATGATAAGCTCGGCCAGGGCCGCTCCCAGGAAAGGGCCGATGAGAAGGCCGACGGGAAAAAAGAAAATCCCTGCCAACAGGCCGACAGAAGCGCCTGCCAGGGCGGCTTTGGATCCGCCGAAATATCGGGTTCCCAGGGCGGAAAAAAGGTAATCCAGTCCGAACAGGCACAAAACCAGCAGGGCCTGGATGGCCAGGAAGCCGAAGCTCAGATTTTCAAACCCGGCAATGAGACCGTATACGAGCATGCCGGCCCAGATGAGTACCGGGCCGGGCAGCAGCGGCAGGATGGTGCCGGCAAGCCCGGCCAGAAACAGGATGCCGGCAGCAGACAGGGCGATGGTTTCAGTCATGGTTTTTTCCTGCCGTTACAGTGTGATTTTTTCAGCATAGTCTATCACAGATCCGGGTTGACAAAAAGAGGGTTCCTGTATTAGGTGTCATTACATGCGCTTGAAAAAAACCATAAAACCGGTCCTGATGATCTTCTGGCTGGTTCTGCTGTCTGCACCCCCCGCATGGGCTGAGGCAGGCACGCTGCCTTTCGGGCCGGGAGAGAACCTGGAATATGTCCTCAGATGGGAGAATGTACCGGCAGGTTCTGCATCTCTCAAAATCATGCCATTAACCCTGATAAATGGAGAACAAGCACTTCATTTCATCATGACCGTGAATTCAAACCGGTTTGTCGATCTGTTTTACAAGGTCCGCAACCGGATTGACGCGTTCAGTGACCTGGCGATGACGCGGTCGCTTTATTACCGTAAGGACCAAAAAGAAGGAAGACATGTCAGAGAAGAGGAGATCCGGTTCGACTGGCATATAAATCAGGCCAGGTACGCCAATTTCGGTTCGGAAAGGGATCCCATCCCGGTGGCGAAAGGCAGCTTTGATCCTCTGACCGCCCTGTATTTCATCCGTATGGTCCCTCTGGTGCCGGGTCAGGAGATTATCCGCCCGGTCACGGATGGCAAGAAAAACATAACCGGCAGGCTTCGGGTCCATGGGCGGGAAACCATCACGCTTCAGGACGGCCGGCATTTTGATACCTATCGGGTTGAGCCGGACATCAGCGACATCGGCGGGGTGTTCAAAAAAAGCGATGACGCCCGCATTGACCTGTGGCTGACCGCAGACAGCCGCCGTATTCCGGTCCGTATTAAAAGCCGGGTGGTGGTCGGCTCTTTTATCGGTGAACTGGTGTCGGCTGATTTGTCCATGGAAAAGCTTTAATTGCGGGTCAACAGAAAATGGGGCATGAACCGGGGATCGATACGTTCCGGGTGGACCGTGGCGTAATCTTCCCGGATCTCCTTCACCAGGTCCTGGAGCAGATCCCTAACCGGGGCTGGCAGGTTCATGCCTATGGCCTGGGATGCCCACAGGGAAAGGTCATCCGACCGGATGTCCCGGTGCCGGTCCGGGCCAGTCCGGGTGCCGTCACCGGCATTGCGGTCGCGGGATGCCGGGGGGTTCAGGCCGGGATCTTCGGCAAACAGTGCCGTGAAAAACGGTTTGAATGCGGCAGTGTCAATGGGGGACAGGTCTGGTGCCAGCCCCAGGCGGTCCTTGGCCCAGAGGGTGAGAATCAGGCTCTTGTATGTCAGCACCCCTTTTTTGAAGGAAGCGATGTCCGGATCGATCCGGGCCAGCAGCCCGTCCAGTCCCATGATGCGGTCCACGGCCTGCCGGGTGGTGTGAATATCGGATAACGAAGCAAAGGGCCGGTAAAGCTCCCCGGACGCATAATTGTCGAAATACATCGGCCTGTCCAGCATCAGGCCGCCCATGATTCCTAAAAACGATTCCCCCAGAAAGCCCAGCGGCAGGTTCCGGCGGTGGACAAAGCTGGTGGTGTACCAGTTTTTCACGGCGGTTTTGAGCTGGATTCCGGCCCGGGACCCGGTTCTGAAAAGATCTTCCAGATAATAGGTCTGAATCAGATCTGCGGCTGCTTCCAGGCTGATGTTTTCCTGGAGAACCGATTCCAGTCCCAGACTCAGGTAAGCCCCGGTCCTGCGGATGATTTTTGCCAGAGCATCTGTATCCCGGATCTTGAGGCGGTCCGCGGAAACGACCTTGTTGATCAGGGCAGCCAGTTCCGATTCCAGGGTGATGATAAAATCGGCCGGCACCCGGGCCAGGGCTTTGACAAACAGGTCGTCCCCGGCCAGAAACTGGGTAAAACACTGGGGAGGCAGGGGCAGGTCCGGATCAAAGGTGTCAGAAGAAAATATCTGTGTTTTTGGCCGTTTGCGCAGCGCGGTAAGGGGCGTGGGCTGGTAAATGCCAATGGCCTCATGAAACGGCAGAAATCCTTTTTCCGCCAGACGGATGGTTTTGAGACGGAGCTGCTCTTCTTCGGTCTCTGCGGGCAGCACACTGATGGTTTCCAGCATCAGTCCATGAAACACGGACAGGTCCATTTCCGCCAGTTTTCTGACCATGGCATCGATCAGCTCCGGGGCCTGAACATCCTCGGACAAAGGGATATCCGCATCCAGATCCGGATCGTCTGATTGCTTTTCTTCAGGAAACCTGAAATAAAATTTGTCATCCAGGGTCATGTAGTCGTCAAAATCCGATGGCGGGAATTCGTCGTGTTCCCGGATGAAGATGTCCATGTGCCTGGAGAGGTAAAATTCAAAATAATCGGGTTTCTCCGTGATGATCCAGCGCAGGAACCTTTCCGGGTCAGCTTTGAAAAGCAGGTCAAAGGCCCGGGTCATCATCCGGGTGTCGAGCCGGTCTCCGTCCCAGACCTCCACATCCAGAATATACTCCCACTGGTCTGATGCCGCCAGAGACAGAATCGGAATGAAATCCGACGGCCCGATCCGGTGCATGAGAAAATACAGATCCTGATCCGGAAAGGACTGAACCAGGGTGGCGGGTGCCGGGGCGTCCAAAAGCGCATCCAGGGCCGCTTCCGATGTCATTTTCAAAATCAGGCTGCGCTGGGCTCTCCGTTTGAGTTCCCGGTTCTGCAGGTTGGCCAGATGATGGTCCACAGGGGGTTTCACAGGTTTTTCAGTCATGGTGGTTTTCCAGTTTTTTTTCGCAGATGGCCAGGTAATGATGGACATCTGGATGTTGTTTAAAAGTGGACAGGCAGTTCAGGGCATCGGCAAACCGGTGCTGGTTCATCAGGCAGATCCCTTTGCACAGGCCAAGGTCCTTGCTGCCTGGAAAATGGTTCAGGCCCTGTTCCAGGATCTGCACGGCCGGGTCAAACTGTCTGCGTTTGAGCAGAACCATGCCCAGTCCCAGAAAGGCCCGATGGTCCGGGTGATAGGTCAGTGCCCTTTGAAACAGGGTTCGGGCGGTGGTATCCGGGTCCCTGATTCGGTCATCTTTTCCATAAGCCCCGTGGGAAAAGGTCATGCCCAGCCGGGAAAGAAAATCCGCATGGCAGGGATACAGGGATGGTTCATCGACCAACGGCACGGTTGCGGCAAACGCCGGCAGATTGTCGTAAAATGCGTTTCTCAGGGTATCCCCGAACTGTTTGACCTGTATGAAATCCAGGTGGTCCTCCATCTCGAACCAGGGCAGATCTTCAATTTTATTGTGCCAGACCTTGTCTGTGACCCGGCCGGTTTTTTTCGCCTGTTCGTACAGCCGGGTGCCGGGAAAGGTCACCAGCATATAGAACACCGCCCCCAAGGGCTGAAGCTGTAACAGCAGATCGATGCTCTCCTGAATGGTCTGGCAGGTTTCTCCGGGAGAGCCGTAGATAAAATAGGCCCGGGGGATCATGCCATGGGCTGCGGTTTGACGGAAGGTCTCAATGGCCCTGGAGTTGGGAACCGGCTTTCCCAGCCGTTTTTTGATGGCATCTGATCCGGATTCCACGCCGTAACTGATCTGGATGCAGCCGGCCCTGCGCATCATGGCCAGCAGCGGCGGATCCACGCAGTCCACCCGGGAGATGGCATGCCAGGTGATGCCCAGGTCTGCATCGATCAGTTTTCTGCACAGGATCATCACCCGGTCCCGGTCTATGGTAAAGGTGTCATCACTGATGTAAAAATGGGACACACCTTTGCCGGCCAGGGTTTTTATCTCTTCAAAAAACCAGTCCGGGGAATGAAACCGGACATTCCGGGTGCCCCAGAACAAAGGAGACCCGCAGAAGGTACACGCACCCGGGCAGCCCCTGGACATGGCCAGGTGCTCAAAGACAAAGTACCGGGACGGGTGGACCAGCTGGTCCAGGTCCTGGATCAGGGGGGCCGGCCCGGTGTGTTTCAGTGCATCCCCATCCTTGAACACCAGTCCCGGAATCCGGTCAACAGCGCCGGGGTCCCCTGCGGACAACGCGGTTGCCAGGGCCAGGCAGGTTTGCTCTCCTTCTCCCTTGACGATAAAATCAAGGGCCGGGCAGGCGGAAAAAAAATAGTCTGCCATGAATGTGGGGGCGGGTCCGCCGAACACAATAACGGTCCGGGGATTTATTTTTCTGGCCGCGCCTGCCAGGGACATGGCCGAGAACCGGGTGGGGGCGGTAACGGAAAATCCGATGATATCAGGCTGCTGTGATCCAACCGCAGCGGCAAAGACATTTTCCGGATCTGCCACATCCTCTTGGGCCAGGTTGAGAATGGCTGCCTCAAATCCGACGGCCAGCAACTGGGCCGCCAGGTAGTAGAGACCCACAGGCACCACGGTGGCATCCGCATCTGTAACGCGGACATCCAGGCACACCGGGTTGACAAACAGCAGTTTCATTGCACAGCCTTTGTGCCGGTTATCCCGGACACCGGGTTATGGGAACGTTTTGAAAACCAGATCATCCAGGGATCGTTTGGGCACATGGTGGACCTGGTTTTCATCCCGGAAATACCTGATGCTGCCGTCCGGTCCCACCTCATCGATGACCGCTTTTTCCACGGGTCTGCCCAGGGCCACCACCAGCTTGACCTCCAGGTGATCCGGAATGTCCAGGAGCGCTTTGATTTTCTTGATGTTGATGGCCCCGAACATGCAGCCGGCAAGGCCTTTTGCCCGGGCCCCCAACAGGAGGGTCTGGGCCGCGATTCCGTGATCGCACCAGAATTTGTCGGAAATGGTGTGATCCCCGGTGATCACGATATAGGCGGTGGGCTGCTCTGCCGGTTCCGGTCCGGGCCAGTCCGTGAGATAGGCGGCCCACCCCAGGCAGGAAAAAATCTGTGTGTTGGTCTGTTGGCTGGTGGAAAGAATATATTTCAGCGGCTGATTGTTGGCTGCGGACGCACAGTGCCGGGCCAGGCCCACCAGGTCTGTCAGGTCTTTCATGCTGATTTTCCAGCCATTGTCAAACCGGCGGCAGGACCGGTTTTCCTTTACCAGGGCTTTGAAGTCTTCATAAGATTTCATGGCACGGTCATCCTTTGCTGCAGGGCACCCGTTCAAACCGGGGCATGTTGATATCGATCCATTCCAGAATCCGGTCCATTTCATGGGCCACCTGTTTGAGTGCGATCCCCCGGTGGCTCACCTGTGCTTTTTGTTCCATGGTCAGCTGGGCAAAGGTTTTGTTGAACCCTGGAAAAAAGAACAGCGGATCATATCCGAATCCGTTTTCACCGGCCGGTTTCCTTGTGATGATGCCCTCGCACCGGCCCTCATAGGTCAAGGCAGCCCCGGTGGGAACGGCAATGGATATCACGCATTCAAAGGCCGCGCGCCGGTCTTCATGGTTTTCCAGATCCTTGAGCAGCCTGGCAACATTGTCGGCATCAGTGGCATTTTCTCCGGCATACCGGGCGGAATGCACCCCGGGCGCGCCGCCTAAGGCCTCCACACACAGGCCGGAATCATCGGCCATGGCCGGGTATCCCAGAATCCGGGCTGTAAAGGAGGCTTTTTTATAGGCATTGTCGTCAAAGGTGAGCCCATCTTCAATGACCGGCGGTATCGGTCCGAAATCTGTGAGGTTTTTGATGTCCAAGGGAAAATCTTTTAAAAGATCCTGGATCTCCCGTGTTTTGCCTTTGTTGGTGCTGGCCAGTACCAGAATCTGTTTCAATGGTGCGGCTCCTGTAACTTGAATTTTTTCATCTGAAGGTTATTATCTTTAACAGTATAAGGCCAAGCGATCTTTTTGTAAAGGTAACCGTGTGGATCCCCGTGTATGGGCAACGGTCATGCCTCAAACATGACCTGGGGGATCAATTTTTTGAAATTCCTGTTTCAGGAGGTGCGTACAGTATGTTTGCCAATGCCATGGAAGTGTTTAAACTGTTGGATAAATCCAACTGCAGAAAATGTAATGAAGCCACCTGTCTGGCGTTTGCATCCAAAGTGTTTCTGGGTACAAGAAAACTGGGGGACTGCCCGTATCTGGATCCCCGGGTGATTGCCGAATACACAGACAATCCCAAAGGTCACCGGCCCGGGGAGGCGGAATATGAACGGGAGCTGGCCGCCCTGAAGCAGCGGCTGGGCGGTTTGGATCTGACAGCGGCAGCCCCCAGAACCGGGGGGCGGGTCGACCGGGATCGCCTGGTCCTGCGGATATTCGGCAAACCGTTTTCCGTGGACAATGCGGGCAGTTTTAAATCCGATATCCATATCAACCCGTGGATCACCGGGCCGGTGCTGACCTATGTGCTGGAAAGCAAAGGGGTGCCCCTCACCGGAGAGTGGGTACCGTTCCGGGAGCTGGAAAATGCCAGAGAACTGAACGGCCTGTTTGTCAAGCGCACGGAAGAACCGTTGAAAAAGATCGCAGATGCGCATCCGGACCTGTTCGAGGACCTGGCCGTGATTTTCAACGGCAGACAGATTGAGGAACTTTATCAGGCAGACATTTCCATGGTGCTGTACCCCCTGCCCCTGGTGCCCATGATGATCTGTTACTGGAAAAAAGATGACGGCATGGATTCGGATCTGCACCTGTTTTTTGACAAAAGCGCGTCTGACAATGGGGGCAGCGATATGGTGTTCCGCCTGACCGCAGGCATCGTCCAGATGTTTGAAAAGCTGGCCAAAACCCACGGCTGGCAGGCCGCTGCCGCAGCCAACTGACGGAAGGGCCGGTAACGGCTGTTCCTGCCGTCAGATTTCCAGGTGGATCCCGGTCAGTTCTTCCACCTGATCCAGGGTCAGGTCGATGGTGTCCTGGTACACCTGATTCACCTGCCCGATATCCGTGAGTCCGGCAATTTTTTTTTGAACCTGACGAAGCGCTAGTAAAATCCGGTTTTGCGTATCGATGTCAACGGGATGGGAGGAAAACTGCGGGGTCAGTTTCCGGATCACCCGGTTAATCTGATCCCTGGCCTGTTGCCGCCTCGCCTCCAGCTTCCGGGCCTCGATCTGCTGGTGACAGATGGTCACTGTATCGAAAAGATCTTTGGCTTTCGGTATTCGGTCAAATGGTTCCGGAGAGCAGAAGATGTCTGTCAATTCATAGTAAGCCGCAGCCATATCCGGATTTTTTTCCATGCTGCCCAGGTTTTTCCTGAGTCCGGGCAGGGCCTGTTTTATCTGATCCCAGAAGACCAGATCCTTTGTATAAAACACACGGATTTTCCGGATGTCCTGTGCGGCCCTGGTCAGATGCCGGGCCTGTTCAAAACAGCTGGTGAGAAGGGCGTGAGCAGTCTGATTTTCAAGCAGGTGTGCAGTAAAGGTCAGCAGTTCACTGATCCGTTCGCTTCCAGGATACCCATCGGCTATTGACTGGGAGTACCAGATTTGCAGATCCGTGTGCCATTGTCTGACCTGGTTCAAAACGGTAAATGCAAATGCATGTTGATCTTTTTTTTCTGCCAGTGGGATTCCCATGGATTGAAACACCTGCTGCACGGCCTGGAATGTGGATGGCGGCACCTGTTTGTTCAGGATCACCCGGATGTCTGTAGACGGATCATTCATCAGGGCCTTTTTGGTTTCCAGGGCGGTGATCGGCTGGTTATTGTGGTAGAAATTGATTTTGAGTTCATGAACAAAGCCGAAAATCATTTGCAGAATATCAAATTCCCGTAGGCGGTTCCGGTTTGACAGTGCCTCGACAATATCGTTCAAAGGGGCTTGTCCATACTTCATGCACTGCCGGGTAATGGATGAGAGAACCACTTCTGTCAGGTGGCCGTCGTCCATTTCAAGCCCGAACAGAATTTGTCTGGGGCCGATTTCAATCTCCTTGATCGATGATTTTTTCAGACGTGCTTCCATTGCATGATTTGCATTATCAGATTTGGCAGTCCCGGCTGCCATGGTTTACATTTGTGGTCATTTCTGATCGGTTACCAGCCTATATGATTTTTTTTGCGTGTCAAGCCCTGTTTAAGGGTAAATTCAGGGAATCCTTCTGAGACTTCCATCCTGTTTTTTGTACTAAAAGGCAGAGATTGATAGAAAAATCGTCGTTGATATTCCACCGACGGGTCAAAATGATCCGTGTCAGAATGTTTAGGCGGGTCAAAAGACCCGCAGCCACCCCCCGACACTGGCCGGTGAAACACCCTGTGACCGGCCGCGGCGCGGGACGGCCCTTTGCACACCGAAGCCCCGGGAGGGGACCCCTTGCCGTCGGACTGTCGGAGCCTGTGGCTTCCAGGCCGGCGGCACGGGGTCCCCTCCCGGGGCGGCACTCTGCCAACCTGTCAGACCCTGGGCGCTCCAGACCGTCGAACCAGTCCCCACCGGGGACGTTATGCTGTCCAAACGGTTCACCCGTCGTTGGATAAACAACCGCATCGCCTGTGTTCTTTTTGCACAAAGGGATGCCTGAAAGGAAACGTGGTTTCGGGAAACGGGCAAACAGCAGGGGCCTTGAATGGTGAAGGATGGCCGGGAACTGCCTGCCTGACGCCCTGTGCTGTGATGAACTGAAAACAGATGATATGGGGCTGGTATTTTACACGGCAATGTGGCAAGGTGAAAACCGGTAGAAATTTAAAAGGAGCCGTTAAAAATGAAAGTGATTCACTGGAAGGACTGTGAGGAAAAACAGATTGAAAAATTCCCTTACCAGGGCAGGCACCTGGATGTCATCGGCACCAGCATCCGATGGCTCTCCCAGCATGGTGAGGATGACACCGGTGTGCCGGAGTACGGGCTGCGGTTTTTCACCATCCAGCCCGGAGGACAGATTCCCATCCACAACCATTTTTATCACCAGACCATGTATATTCTGTCCGGTGAATTTGAATGCTGGGAATTTGATGAAAAAAACGATGCGCTCAGGAAAA
>DATHSR010000035.1:0-2845 GCA_035464035.1 Desulfotignum sp.
ATGATGGATTCATTTTTAAATGTGGGCATCAATGAAAAGATTGCCGAGGCCATTGCCCAGAAAACACAAAATCCCTGGTTTGCCTGGGACAGCTACCGCCGGTTTCTTCAGCAGTACGGCATGACCTTCGGCATCCACAGAGATGAGTTTGACAGGATCATTGCCGCCCATAAAAAAAAGGCCGGCATCGACTTTAAGCGCCACTTCACCGGCCCCCAGATGAAAGCGGTGGCCCTTGCCTATAAAAATCAGCTGCAGCTCAACGGCATCACCCTTGTGGAATCTCCCATGGACCAGCTTTTTTTAGCCATCCACAAAGTGTTTTCCTCCTGGAATTCCAAACGGGCCATTGATTACCGCCGCATCATGGGGATATCTGATGACTGGGGCACTGCGGTGACGGTGCAGGCCATGGTTTTCGGCAACCGGTCGAGGCTGTCGGGGTCCGGCGTGGCCTTCAGCCACAGCCCCAAACTGCCCGGGGATGCCATCCGGCTTTGGGGAGATTTTACCATCGGCAATCAGGGAGAGGATGTGGTGGCCGGACTGGTCAGCACCCTGCCCATATCGGAAATGCAGCGGGAACTGGAAAGACAAGATACCCGGATCAGCCTTGAAAAAGCGTTTCCCCGGGTGTATGAACAGTTAAAGGGCACCATCCAGATGCTGATTTATAAGCGGAGATGGAACCCCCAGGAAATTGAGTTTACCTTTGAAGGGCCGGAACCTGAAGATCTTCACATCCTTCAGGCCCGGGACCTTTCTCTGGGGGACCGTAAAAAACTGCCCACGTTTGCGGCAGATGACGACCGGTTGAAAGCGGCGTTTCTCGGTCAGGGTACCGGGGTTTCCGGGGGTGCCATGAGCGGCCGCATCGTTTTCACACTCAAGGAGATCGATGCCTTCCGCCGTCAGGATCCGGATGCATGCCTGATACTGCTGCGCAACGACACCGTGCCAGATGATATTCTGGAAATTGATGCGGCAGACGGCCTGCTGACCGCTAAAGGGGGGTTGACCTCCCATGCGGCGGTGGTGGCCTACAACCTGGGCAAGACCTGTGTGGTGGGGTGTGAAAATCTGGTGTGCAGTGAAACTGAAAAAATCTGTCATCTGTCCGGCAGAAAAATGAGGGTGGGAGACTATATCAGCATCGATGGAAACAAAGGATTTGTATTTCAAGGAGAGATCAACGTCAACCATATTTAGAATGGGGGAGCGCCATGGACACCAAACAAAATAAAATTCTGGGAATCAACGGACTGGGGCGCATCGGCAAGCTGACCCTGTGGCATCATGCCGGCCGCCGGTATTTTTCAGATATCATCATCAATGTGGGCAGGCAGGTGGGCGCCGGTCTGGCGGATATTATTCACTACATGGAACGGGACTCCACTTATGGCCGGCTGGCGGCGTATCTGCAAGGGTTTCAGGCCAAACCGGTGATCACGGATGTCAATGAGACAAACGGGACATTGATGGTCAACGGCGTCCGGGTAAAGATTCTCCAGACCCACCGAAATCCCAGAGACATTCAGTGGGCCGATCACGGCGTGGAGATTGGTGTGGACACCACCGGCCGGTTTTTGGACCCGAACCTTTCCCCGGATGATCCTGCCGGGGCCCTGCGGGGGCATCTGGCAGCCGGTGCGGCCAAGGTGATTGCCTCCGCCCCTTTCAAGCTGACCCAGGGCGCAGCCATGCCAGAAGACAGTGTCACCACGGTCATGGGCATCAATGATACAGCGTATGATCCGGTGCGGCACCGCCTGATCTCCAATGCCTCCTGCACCACCACCTGCCTGGCCCACATGATCAAGCCCCTGCTGGATTATTTTGGCGTAGGGCGGGTATTGTCCGCTTCCATGGCCACGGTGCACGCGGCCACCGGTTCCCAGCAGGTGCTGGACCGGCTTCCCAAATCCAAGGCCAAGGACCTGCGTAAAAACCGGTCCATCATGAATAACATCATTCTCACCACCACCGGGGCTGCCAAGACGCTGCAGCTGGTGATCCCTGAGATGGCCGCCATCGGATTCATTGCCGAGTCAGTGCGGATCCCTACGGCCACAGGATCTTTGATCATTCTGGTCATGAACTTCCAGGAGGAATTGAACAGCAAACCGATCCGCCGGGACCTGATCAATGACATTTACCGGAATGTATCAGAAAACGGTGACGGATATCTGATTTATTCTGAAGATCAGAATGTGTCGGCAGATATTATCGGCACCCCCCGGGCCGCAGCCGTGATCGAAGGCCATGAAACCCACACCCGCACCGGGGCCATCAATATCAACCTGGCGCACATGCAGGGGATTGACAAAACCGTGCTGGAGAGCATCCAGGATCATGTGGCCAGGATTCAGATCACCCAGGCGGTGATCTATGGCTGGTATGACAATGAAATGGCCAGCTATGTCAACCTCATGGGAGACCGGACCGTTTCCATTGCCCAGTCGCTGGCCTGAGTCAATGGGCTGCCGGCCTGGATTTTTTTGAGTCAGGACCCGTGCCGGGGGGTGCCTGGGGGTCTCACCCTCTGCCGTGTCTGACATGGGGTAGGGCATGCTGCGCGCAACGGCAAAAACTGCGGGCAGGTGTGTCCTCAGACAGTTTGCCGTTTTACTCGCTTCGCATGCCCAACGCCATGTAGCAGACACGTCAGAATGGGATTCGACCCCCAGGCACCCCCCGGCACTGGCCGGTGAAACACCCTGTGACCGGCCGCAGCACGGAGCCGGAAGGCCCTTGCACCCCGTAGCCCCGGGCGGAGACCCCTTGCTGCCGGACTGTCGGAGCCTCTGGCTTCCAGGCCGGCAGCAAGGGGTCCCCGCCCGGGGCG
>DATHSR010000036.1:0-1772 GCA_035464035.1 Desulfotignum sp.
TTTTTTTTCAAGCCTGCCCACCAGGGTCCACAGAAGCAGTCCCATGGCCGTAAGCCATAGAATGGCGGCAAACACCAGGGGGGTCTGTAGCCTTGCATTGGACTGGATCATGAGAAATCCCAGTCCCTGCTGGGCCCCTACCCATTCGCCGATCACCGCCCCGATGGTGGCCACGGACACCCCCACCCGGAGACCGGCAAAAAACTGGGGCAACGCCCAGGGCCAGTACAAAAGGGTCAGGGTCTTGAAAAACGGGCTTCCCATGAGGGTGAACAGGGTCCGGTATTCCGGGTCACAGGATTTCAATCCCTGCAGCAGGCTCACGGTGATGGGAAAAAAGATGATGATCCAGGCCATGAACACCTTGGAAGCAATGCCGTATCCCAGCCAGATCACCAGCAGGGGGGCCAGGGCAAACACCGGGATGGCCTGGGATGCCACCAGAAACGGAGACAGCGCCTTTTCCACAACCGGTTTTGCAAACATGGCAATGGCCAGGGGAACGGCTGTGGCCAGGGCCAGCAGGATTCCCAGGCAGATTTCCGCAGCCGTGACTGCGGCATGGGGTAAAATCACCGGTGCCTGGAACACGGCGGTTTCCAGAATCCGGGACGGCGGGGGCAGAATGAACACCGGGATCTGCCATATCCGCACCGCCCCTTCCCAGATCCCCAGAAGCGTGCAGATCAATACCGCGGCAGACAGACTGGACCGGTTCATGCAGCCCCGCCTTTTTCAAGGTGGTTCAGGATTTCAGCCTTGGTGTGCAGCAGTTCCGGGTCGTCAAAGGCCCGGGGTTTGGGCTTTGCCGGGGAAAACCGGCCTGTAACGGCCATGGGCAGGGGAGTCAGCAGAAAAATGTCATCGGCCAGCAGCAGGGCCTCGTCCACGTCATGGGTGATCATGAGAATGGTTTTGCCGAATTCGGTCTGGAGCAGTAAAAGCGAATGCTGCAAGCGCTGCCGGGTAATGGCGTCCAGGGCGGACAGCGGCTCATCCAGCAGAATCAGGTCCCTGTCAAACATCAGGGTTCTGACCAGGGCGCACCGCTGGCGCATTCCGCCGGACACCTGGTCCGGCCGGTGGGATTCATATCCCTCAAGTCCCAGGCGTGAAAACAGCTGTTGTGCCCGGTCCCGTGCCGCGGCCATGTTCCTGCGCCTGGTTCTGGCCGGCAGCAGGGCGTTGTCCATCAGGGAAAACCAGGGCAGCAGCAGGTCTTTCTGGTGCATGTAGGCGCACACATTTCCCAGATGCTGCACTGTGTTGCCCTGCCAGGAAAGGGTGCCGGCATCTTTGGCGACGACACCGGTGAGGGTGTTGAACAGCGTGGTTTTGCCGCACCCGGAAGGTCCCAGCAGCACCTGGAACCGGCCGGCCGGCAAATGCAGGTCAAATCCTGAAAACACCGGCTGCCCGTTATAATATTTTGCCAGGTCGGTTACCTGGAGCATCACATACGCCCTTAAAATTCTGTGACAGGGTTAAAAATGGCCGGGCCGGGTATGGGTCGGGCAGATGAACCCGCAGGAAAAGAAAGATATGTATCGACTTTCCTTCGCCAGTATAACCTGGATCAGGTTCCAGGGGTCGAAACAGCGCTCTGTTTCCTCTCAGCCGGCTCCCCGGCTCCCCCAGTCCGCCACCGCAATCTGCACGGTCTGATTTTGGATATATACAGGAAACCAGAGTTTGTCAACAGGGATGTAAGGGGCCGGAGTTGTCAACCTAAGCATCTTCAGCTGCCGGATCGGGGATGAGAAATGGGCGGA
>DATHSR010000037.1:0-3995 GCA_035464035.1 Desulfotignum sp.
TTTTCAATGGCAATGGTTTTCAGTTCCATGGCAGGGTCCTTTCCGTGTCAGCGGTTGAATGGGTTGTATTTTTTTCAACGAACTTTTATTTTACCGCAATCATGAAACAAAAAAAAGGCAAAAGTGAATTGTTGACACTGCCAATGTTTTGCTTGACAACCGCCTGAATTCATGCAAGAAAAAACGTATGATCGAGCGCTCGTTCATATAATGCGGACCTGCCATGGGACAGCCCGTTTTATCCGGGGTGTCCGGTGAAGACAAAAGGAGTATACTGTGGCAAAGGGCAGGAAAAGAAAACAGGCGGTGGCTGATCCGGAGGTTCCCACACAGATAAAGAATCCGGAACTGGTCAGAGAGCGCCGCCGTCACATTATCGATTCAACGGTCACCCTGTTTATCGCCCACGGATACCACAAGACCACCACCCGCATGATCGCCAGAGCGGCCGGGTTTTCCATCGGGTCCCTGTATGAATATGTCAGTTCCAAAGAAGACCTGCTCTACCTGGTGTGCAAAACCATTCATGAAGAGGTGCAGAAGTCGGTGGAAAAGGCCCTGTCGGAAACCGCCGGCCGCCAGGAGGAGATCCTGGCCCAGGTGATCCGCGGATATTTCAAGGTCTGTGACAACATGGCCGACCATATTCTGCTCATGTACCAGGTCACCCAGTTTCTGCCTGAAAAATGGAAAGAGCGGGTCCTTGACAATGAATTGAACATCACCGATATTTTTATTGCCATTTTAAAGCAGATGTCCGGAAAAAACAATGTCCCGGTACTGGAGACTCAGATCATCAATCTTGTGGGCCATAACATTTCAGTGCTGGGTCAGATGTGGGCCTTCCGGCGCTGGCACTTGAAAAAGAACTTTACAATTGATCAGTACATCGCTATTCAGACTCAGTTCATACTCGGAAATATTTTCTAAATAAGGAGTAGTCATGACCCAGGAAACACAACCCTATACCCCTGAAAATACCATCAAGATCGTTACCGCCACTTCCCTTTTTGACGGCCATGACGCCGCAATCAACATCATGAGACGGATTCTCCAGGACAGTGGTGCCGAGGTGATCCACATCGGCCACAACCGGTCCGTCAAGGAGGTGGTGGATGCCGCCATAGAAGAGGATGCCCAGGGGGTTGCCGTCTCCAGCTACCAGGGCGGCCATATGGAATATTTCAAATACATGCGGGACCTGCTGGATGAAAACGGGGCCTCCCATATCAAAATTTTCGGCGGCGGCGGCGGGGTGATCATCCCGGCGGAGATGGCGGAGCTTCACGCCTACGGCATCACCCGGATCTATTCGCCCGAAGACGGTTCAAAAATGGGACTTCAGGGAATGATCAATGACATGATGCGGTCCATGGATGCGCCGTGCGTGGATTTTGATCACCTGGATATTGACCGCCTGTCCGTGGAGAGCAAACTGACCATTGCCCGGTTCATCTCCGCAGTGCAGGAGGCCTGCGCCAGATATCCGGAACGGCTCGAACAGATTCTGGCCCAGATCACCCCCCGGGCCCGGGAACGCCGGGTGCCGGTTGTCGGTCTCACCGGAACCGGCGGGGCAGGAAAATCCTCGTTGACCGATGAGCTGATCATCCGGATGCTCCGGGATCTGACCGAAGTTAACATTGCCGTCATCTCCTGTGATCCATCCCGGAGAAAAACAGGCGGCGCCCTGCTCGGAGACCGGATCCGCATGAATGCCATCGACACCGACCGGGTGTACATGCGGTCCCTGGCCACGCGCAGGTCCCAGACCGAACTTCCCGAGTCCCTTCCCCATGCGGTGGCGGTGGCCCAGGCAGCCGGATTTGACATCATCCTGGTGGAGACCGCCGGCATCGGCCAGGGGGATTCCCGGGTGGTGGACCTGGTGGACCTGTCTGTGTATGTCATGACCGCTGAATACGGGGCCCCGTCCCAGCTGGAAAAAATTGACATGCTCGACTATGCGGATATCGTGGTGGTGAACAAATATGAGAAAAAAGGGTCGGAGGATGCCCTCCGGGATGTGAGAAAACAGGTCCAGAGAAACCGCAAGGCCTGGGACAAAGATCCCAGGCAGATGCCGGTTTACGGCACCATTGCCTCCAAATTCAATGACGACGGGCTCACCGCCTTTTACCATGCCCTGCTGGATCTCATCAACCAGAAAAAGGGAACCGGTTACGAATCCACCATTCCCCGGACCGATATCAAAGAATCTTCCTCCAAAACCATCATCATTCCGGGGGAACGGACCCGGTACCTGGCCGAGATTGCCGACACCGTCAGGGAATACCACCAGACCACCCGGGACCAGGCAGCGGCCGCCCGGCGGCGGTGGCATCTGATTTCTGCCCTGACCGAGCTGGAAAACCGGGCCCAGGAACCAGACCACGCCCTCACCGGCCTGAAACAGGCAGCGGAAGAGGCTGCAATCCGGATTGATCCGGAAACCGACGCCCTGATTTCCCTTTACGGGACCAGTAATGAAACCTATGAAAAAGATGAGCTGGTTTACCAGGTCAGAGACAAGGAGTTCAGGGTGCCCCTGTATACCCGGTCCCTGTCCCACTCCAAAATCCCCAAGATCGCCCGGCCGAGGTTTTCCGATCCTGGAGACCAGTACCGGTGGATGAGAAAGGAAAATTTCGCCGGCCAGTTTCCCTATACCGCCGGGGTGTTTCCCCTGAAACGGGCCGATGAGGACCCCACCCGCATGTTTGCCGGCGAAGGGGGGCCGGCGGACACGAACCGCCGGTTCAAGCTGCTGTCTTCCGCCTATCCGGCCAAACGGCTGTCCACGGCCTTTGATTCAGTCACCCTTTACGGATTCGACCCGGACCGGCGGCCCGACATTTACGGCAAGATCGGCACCTCCGGGGTGAGCATCTGCACCCTGGAAGATGTCAAGGTGCTTTACAGCGGATTTGACCTGTGTGCCCCCAACACCTCGGTGTCCATGACCATCAACGGTCCGGCCCCCATGATGCTGGCCATGTTCCTGAACACGGCCATCTCCCAGCAGATGGACAAATTCGAAAAAGAGCACGGCCGGAAACCCGGTGAAAAAGAAGCACAAAAGATCCGGGCCTTTGCCCTGTCATCGGTGCGGGGTACGGTTCAGGCCGACATTCTCAAGGAGGACCAGGGCCAGAACACCTGCATCTTTTCCATTGAGTTCGCCCTGAAAATGATGGGGGATATCCAGCAGTATTTCATCGACCACCAGGTGAGAAACTTTTATTCGGTATCCATCTCCGGGTACCATATTGCCGAGGCCGGTGCCAATCCCATCACCCAGCTGGCATTGACCCTGGCCAACGGGTTCACCTATGTGGAGTACTATCTGTCCCGGGGCATGGATATCGATGATTTCGCGCCGTCCCTGTCTTTTTTCTTTTCCAACGGCATGGACCCGGAATACACGGTCATCGGCCGGGTGGCCCGCCGCATCTGGGCGGTTGCCATGCGTTACAAGTACAAGGGCAACGACAAGTCCCAGAAACTCAAATACCATATCCAGACCTCGGGCCGGTCCCTGCATTCCCAGGATATCCAGTTCAATGACATCCGGACCACGCTCCAGGCCCTGTGTGCCGTTTACGACAACTGCAACTCGCTTCACACCAATGCCTTTGATGAAGCCATCACCACCCCGTCGGCGGAATCGGTGCGGCGGGCCCTGGCCATTCAGCTGATCATCAACCGGGAATGGGGTCTGGCGAAAAATGAGAACCCGCTTCAGGGGTCGTTTATTGTGGATGAACTCACGGACCTGGTGGAAGAGGCGGTGCTGGTGGAATTCGAGCGCATCACCGAGCGGGGCGGGGTCCTGGGAGCCATGGAAACCGGTTACCAGCGGGGAAAGATCCAGGAAGAATCCATGTATTACGAACACCTCAAGCATTCGGGCAGGCTGCCTTTGATCGGCATCAACACTTTTGAAGACCCGGATGCCGATTACGCGGACATGGCCAACCACCTGGAGCTGTCCC
>DATHSR010000038.1:0-5386 GCA_035464035.1 Desulfotignum sp.
CCACCCGGGCCTTCTTTTCCTTCATCTCGGTTTCCGTGGCAGCGCCCACGTTGATGACCGCAACCCCGCCCACCAGCTTGGCCAGGCGTTCCTGCAGTTTTTCCCTGTCATAGTCGGAAGAGGTTTCATCGATCTGGGCCCGGATCATCTTCACCCGGCCTTCCAGGGCTTCTCTGGAACCGCCGCCGTCCACGATGGTGGTGTTGTCCTTGTCAATGGTGATGGACTTGGCATGGCCCAGATCCTGGAGGGTGACGTTTTCCAGCTTGATGCCGATATCCTCGGACACCACCTGGCCGCCGGTGAGCACAGCGATATCTTCGAGCATGGCCTTTCTTCTGTCACCAAAGCCCGGGGCCTTGACAGCGGCAACGTTCAGGGTGCCGCGCAGCTTGTTCACCACCAGGGTGGCCAACGCTTCGCCCTCAATATCCTCGGCAATGATCACCAGGGGTTTGCCGGTCTTGGCAATGCTTTCCAGAATCGGCAGCATGTCCTTCATGGAGGAGATCTTTTTCTCACAGATCAGCACATACGGGCTGTCCATGGCAGCCACCATCTTTTCGGTGTCCGTGGCAAAGTAGGGGGACAGATACCCTCTGTCAAACTGCATGCCTTCCACCACTTCCAGAGTGGTTTCCATGGATTTGGCTTCTTCCACGGTGATGACACCCTCTTTGCCCACTTTGTCCATGGCTTCGGCAATGATGTTGCCGATGGTTTCGTCACTGTTGGCGGAAATGGTGCCCACCTGGGCGATTTCGTTCTGGTTCTTGGTGGGTTTGGCCAGGGCTTCCAGGTTTTCGATGATCTTGGCAACCGCCTTGTCGATCCCCCGTTTGATCCCCATGGGGTTGTTGCCGGCCACCACCAGCTTCTGGCCTTCCTCGTAGATGGCCCGGGCCAGCACGGTTGCCGTGGTGGTACCGTCACCGGCCATGTCGGATGTCTTGGAAGCCACTTCCTTGACCATCTGTGCGCCCATGTTCTCGAATTTATCCTCCAGTTCGATCTCCTTGGCAACGGTCACCCCGTCCTTGGTCACGGTGGGAGATCCCCAGGATTTTTCGATCACCACGTTTCTGCCTTTGGGTCCTAAGGTTACAACAACCGCATTTGCCAGTGCTTTCACACCTCTGAGCATTGCTTCGCGTGCCTTGGCATCATATTTGATTTCTTTGGCCATTTTAACTTGTCTCCATCTATAATATAATTATATTTTTGATTTTACTTTTCTGATATTAAATCGGACTGAATAGACTGTCTGCGAGTCTTTACAACGGTTATTCGATGACGCCCAGGACATCGTCCTGGCGAAGGATCAGGTAATCCTCCCCGTCAATCTTCACGTCCGTTCCGCCGTATTTGCTGAACAATACCCGATCGCCCACCTTGACATCCATGGGGAGCAGTTTGCCGTCCTCTCCCATGCGGCCGTTACCCGTGGCCACCACCTTGCCCTCTGCCGGTTTTTCCTTGGCAGTGTCGGGAATGATGATGCCGCCCTTGGTTTTTCCATCTTCTTCGGTACGCTGAACCAGAATTCTGTCACTCAACGGTCTTAAACTCATGATACGATTCTCCTTTTACTGTGGTTATTTTGTCGTCCTGTTTATTGGTATGGGTCAACGTCTGCGCAACTTATTTCACATCCTGTTTTTTGGCTGTATCAGATGGTGCGGCACACGCTGTTTTGGCTGATTCGGCAGCCGGTTTCTCTGCAGTGTCTGACTGGGTTTTTGCCCCGCCGTAATCGGTGACATACCAGCCGGACCCTTTCAGGTGAAACGCGCTGTGGGAAATGATTTTGCTCAGAGACCCGCTGCACCGGGGACATGTTGCCAGGGGGGGGTCTGAAATTTTTTGAAATGCTTCTTCAATGTGCTTGCATGCTGAACACTGGTACTCATACACGGGCATGTTTCTTTTCTCCCTTTTTAAGCGTCAATTTTTAAGCGTCTTGGTCTGCTTGAAAATCATTGATAAAATAACAAGCTTTTTTCCCCTGTCAAGGCAGGTTTTTTTAAAATTTCTCATTGGGTCACTGGCCATGGTCCATACGCCATTTTTCAAAAAATTCAAATACTTGTTTCAGACCCTCCTGGGTAACCGGCCGCAGGATCTCATAGGTGAGGCAATGGACCCGTCTTTCTTCTGCCAGGGTCACGGATGCTTCAGTTGCATGTTCATACCGGTGGCTGAACTTGAGGAACCGGACCACATGCACCAGCTCATGCACCAGGACATACAGAAGAAACGGAAACAGCTGGATGCCGGGCCGGGCCGCCACGGTTTTCAGGATGGCCGGATCCTGGAGGCAGACCGTGTACAGGCTGAACCGGGATGACCCCAGCGGCACCCGGCTTTTCTGTCCCTCGTATTTCACCACCTGGGCAAAGGGGCCGGTCACCTGTTCATGGGGGGCCAGGTCCCTTGCGGTCTTGATGTCATACCGGTTTTTGAGCCACAGGCCCGATGACAGCTTGTAGTAACTGTTCACCAGATCCTCACAGATCAGGACGGCCCGGGCCACCTCCTGCCGCTCCGTGTCAGTGAAAAACCGCTCAATGTTTCTTTCCATGGATCCCAGAAAAAAAAATGGACATTTACCCGGACATTATGCTAAAGTTGACATTTAGCCTGATGATTATAAAATAAAGAATCGCAAAGGAGGTGAGTTTTTTGAGCAGTGTCATTAAAAAGAGACGAAAAAAAATGCGCAAGCACAAACACAGAAAACTGCTGGCCAAAACGCGGCACCAGAGAAAAAAGAAATAGCCTGTTTTCACCGGGGCGGCCCGGGGTGACATCCCCGGACCGCCCCTTTTTTTATCTGTCGTGCATCCGGCCCGCTACCGGCTGGCCCCCTTCATATACTGCATCAGTTCTGAATCCGTGGACAAAACCAGGGTGCTGTCTTTTTCCAGGGCCTGGGAATACAGTTCCATGGTCTTTAAAAACGCATAGAATTCCGGGTCCCTGCCATAGGCGGCCGCATAGATGAGCGATGCTTCCGCATCCGCCTTACCCTTGGTTTCCTGGGCAACCCGGTAGGCTTCAGACTTGATCACCTGGAGATCTCTTTCCTTTTCACCCCGGATATTGCTGGCCTCTCCGCGGCCCTCGGCCCTGAACTTTTCCGCAATCTGGTTCCGCTCGGCGATCATCCGGTCGTAAACCGAACGCCGGACGCTGTCTATATAATTGATGCGCTTGATTTTCACATCCACCAGTTCGATGCCGAACTCATCCAGTTTTTCCCTGGCCTCGGCCACGATGCGCCTTGTGATCTCCTCTCTTCCCAGGTTCACGGTATACCGGACCTGCCTGGGCCGCTCCTGTTCCAGCTGGGCCTCGGTGTCGATCCCGAACCCCTCGAAGGTGTCCATGGGCCGGTCCGTGTTGCGCACGATCTCGGCCAGGGGATAGGAGCTGATCAGGTTCCGGGTGGCCGGATCGATGAGGTCATCCAGGCGCTTGAGGGCGGAAAACTCATCCTTCACCGTCTGGAAATAGACGATGGGATCCACAATCCGCCATCTGGCAAAGGTGTCCACCCAGATATAGGTCTTGTCCCGGGTGGGAATCTGGCCGGGACTGCCGTCCCATTCCAGCAGGTTCTTGGCCATGTAGTTGGTTTTCTGAATAAAGGGGATCTTGAACTTGAGCCCCGGTTCCACCACCGGGTCTCCGGTGATGCGCCCGAACTGGGTGACCACCACCTGCTCGGTTTCATCCACGATATAGACGGCATCGAACAGCACCACCGCCAGTATCACCAGGACGGCCCCGCCCAATATTTTTATCTGCTGATTCATCTGTTACTCCCCTTTCTCAAGATATCTTTCCTGGAGGGTTGATGCGCCCTCCCCCATGTTCAGCAGGGGCAGCACATTTTTCTGGTCCGCATCAAGGATGTATTTGGTTCCCATCTTGGGCAGCACATCCAGCATGGTCTCAAGATACATACGCTTCCTTGTGACATCCTCGGCCCGGGCATACGCCTCGTACACCGCCAGAAACTTGGCGGCATCCCCCTCGGCCCGGTTCACCCGGTCGATGGCATACCCTTCCGCATCCTTGATCACCCGCTGGGCCTCGCCCCTGGCCAGGGGAACCGCCTTGTTGTATTCTTCTCTGGCCCGGTAGATGGTCTGTTCCCTTTCCTGGATGGCCTGGTTCACTTCGTTGAAGGATGCCTGCACCGGTTCGGGCACATTGGTCCGCTTCATCTCGATGTTCACGATGGCGATCCCGGCCCGGGAATTGTCCAGTTCGGCCTGAAGCATGTCCCGGGCGGCCTGGGCAATGGCGGCCCGCTCGGTGATCACTTCGTTGATGCTGCGGTCCCCCACCACGGTCCGCATGGTGGCTTCGGACATGTTACGCAACAGCGAGGTCACATCCTTGACATTGAACAGGTAGGCACGGGGATCGGCCCGCCGGTACTGGACGATCCAGGGCACAACCCCCACGTTCAGGTCGCCGGTGAGCATGAGCGAGGATTCCGACGCAGACCCGTAAGTCCCGGTCCCGGTGGTTTCAGCTCTGGCACCGAACTCTTCGGTTTCCGGGGTCCGGACGTTGACCTTGGTCACCTTTTCAATGCCGGCGGGCAGCTTGAAGTTCAACCCCGGCTCAGCCAGGCGGGTAAACTTTCCAAACCGCTGGATCACCCCCACCTCGCTTCGGTCCACGGTGAACACAATGGAGGATCCCAGGTAGAGCACCAGGAGCACAACGATACCCAGAAACACACCCGGGAACTTGAATCCCTTGAACTTGTTAAAAATTTCATCCATCTGCGGCGGCCTGGGCATGCCCGGCCCCCCGCTGCCGCCCCGGTTCTGTTCATATTTCTGCTGATTTTCCCTCAGCTTTTCCCAGTCCCAATTCATAAACCCGTCTTCCTGTTAATAATGTTTGGTGAAAAAAGTTTTTCAACTTTACGGCATAATCGCCTACTATATAATTATCCCCCCCAAAAGGCAACGATTTTCGGCCCCTTCCAACAAACCCGTCCCCCGGGGTTTCACCATCTGTCCGGGTAACAACCCGTGCCGGGGGGCGCCCGCAGGTCTCACCCTCTGCCGTGTCTGACATGGCGTAGGGCATGCTGCGCTGAACGGCAAAAACTGCGGGCAGGTATGTCCTCAGACAGTTTGCCGTTTTAATCGCTTCGCATGCCCAACGCCATGTAGCAGACACGTCAGAATGGGATTCGACCCGCAGCCACCCCCCGGCACTGGCCGGTGAAACACCCTGTGAAAGGCCGCGGCGCGGGAAGGTCCTTTGCACCCTGTAGCCCCGGGCGGGGACCCCTTGCTGCCGGACTGTCGGAGCCTCTGGCTTCCAGGCCGGCAGCAAGGGGTCCCCGCCCGGGGCG
>DATHSR010000039.1:0-2372 GCA_035464035.1 Desulfotignum sp.
TCCCCTGTCCTGATGGTGTACTGTATACAATCATTTTCTGTCAAGCATATATTTTAAATTTATTGCAATGTACAATTCGGTGATGTATCTGTTTTGGTGCCAATTGTGAAAAACCCGTTGAAAAGAAAGACCTTTTTATGAAACTGGAACACCTGTTATCTGCCCGGGCTATGAATGAACTGATCCAGGTGGCCGCCGGAAAACAGAAACCCGACCTGGTGGTCACCCATGCAACGCTGTTGAACGTTTACACCGGTGAATTCCTGGAAAACCAGTCGGTGAGCATCAAAGGAAATCGCATCGCTTATGTGGGAGACGCCCTGGATCTTACCCCTGCCCCGGGCACCCCTGAGATCGATGCCCGGGGCAGAACCCTTATCCCCGGCCTTATAGACGGACACACCCACCTGGCGACACTGTTTGACATCAGCCGGTTCATTCCCCATGCCATTGCGGACGGCACCACCACCCTGATCACCGAAACCATGGAACCCTACCCTGTCATGGGGTATGACGGGGTTGTGGAAATACTGGACTCCTTCAGGAACCAGCCTGTAAAGATTTTCGGCACCGCACCGGCCATGGTCTCCATCAGCACCGCTGCCGGCGGCATATCCCGGCAGGATCTTGAAAAACTGTTGAACCGGGACGATATCTTAGGGCTGGGGGAATCCTATTGGCAATCTGTTTTTCAGACACCGGATCTGATGCTGCCGGTATTTGAAGACACCCTGCGGGCCGGAAAGGTTCTGGAAGGACATTCCGCCGGTGCCACCGGAAAAAAACTGGCCGCCTATGTGGCTGCCGGCATCTCCTCCTGCCATGAACCCATTGATGCAAACCAGGTGCTCGAAAGGCTGCGGCTGGGTCTGCATGTGATGATCAGGGAAGGCAGCATCCGCAGGGATCTGAAAGAGATCGCCCGGATCAGGGACGCCGATGTGGATACCAGACGGCTCATTCTGGTCACTGACGGGGTGGGGCCTGAAGACCTTCTGGAAAAAGGATACATGGCGTATGTGGTGCAGCAGGCGATCCTTTCAGGATTCACCCCGGCCCAGGCCGTCCAGATGGCCACCTTGAACGTGGCGGAACATTTTTCACTGGACCACCTGGTGGGGGGCATCGCCCCGGGGCGTTCCGCAGACATGGTGATCATTCCGGATCCCGTCACCATCACCCCTGAAGTGGTGATCAGCAACGGAAGAATTGCTTTCGACCAGGGACAGGTGCAGGTGATGCCCAGGAAACATCACTTTTCAGCCGCCTGCCGCAATACGGTGCGCCTGCCCCGGCAAATGCTGCCGGACGATTTTTTGGTCCCGGTCAGCCAGGATGCCAAAGAGATCCGGGTGCGCCTGATGGAGATGGTCACGGACCTGGTGACCCGGGAGACCGTCGTTTCCTTGAAGGCGGTCAACGGAGAGGTTCTGGCAGATGTGGACCAGGATATCCTCAAAATCAGTGCCATTGACCGGTCCATCAGGCCGGGCAGACGGTTCACCGGCTTTATCCGGGGATTTGGCATGAAAAAGGGTGCCATTGCCTCCAGCCAGGCCTGGGATACCTCTGACATTGTGGTGGTGGGGACCCATGACACGGACATGGCAGATGCGGTGAACCGTATCTGCCAGCTGCAGGGCGGTGTGGTGATATATGCCGGTGGAAACTGCCTGGCGGAGATGGCACTGCCGGTGATGGGACTTATCTCCGAAGCCCCGGTCCCGGAGCTGGCCCGGCAGATCCAGGCGATCAAAACGGCTGCTGCAGACTCAGGGATTCCGTTTCCCGACCCCCTGCTGACCCTGGTAACTCTGACCGGGGCCGCCATCCCCTATTTGCGGATCTGCGAACAGGGGATGGTCAACCTGAAGACCGGTGAAACATTTTCTGACAACCTGTTATAAGCCCTAATGCGCGCCACCGACCGGTTATGACATGATCCAGGTGGCGGTCTGAAAAAAGGCGATGGACACTCCCAAAGCCAGCAGGGTGTTGAACGCCATGGAAAACGCCCCCCATTTCCAGGACCCCGATTCCCTGGCGATACAGACCACGGCAACAAAACAGGGAGAATAAAAAATAGTGAACAGAATCAGGCTGAAGGCTGTAACGGGTCCCCACCCGGGTGCCGCCTGCAACCGTTCGGCAAGAGACCCGCTTTCTTCGGGATCCACCGCTCCCAGTGAATAAGCGGTTCCCAGCGTAGACACCACCACCTCTTTGGCGGCAAACCCTCCCAAAAGGGCGATATTGGTCTGCCAGTCAAATCCGGCATACCGGGTGACGTGTTCTAGGGCCAGCCCCATGCGGCCGGCAATGGAATACCGCAGGGCCGCAGCTGCCGGATCCAAGATTTCGGCAGCCGCCGG
>DATHSR010000040.1:0-1984 GCA_035464035.1 Desulfotignum sp.
CGAAGAAGACACCGAAATGCCGCGCTCCTGTTCAATGGAAAGAAAATCGGACAGGGCGGCCCGGTCTGTTTTCCTGGATTTCACAGCCCCGGCCTGCTTGATGGCGCCGCCAAACAGCAGCAGTTTTTCAGTGAGCGTGGTTTTTCCGGCATCGGGGTGGGAAATAATGGCAAAGGTCCGGCGTTTGTTTATCTCCCGGACCCTTGCCTTGTCTATGATCTCTGATTCCATTCAGTGACATCCTTGTCAATATTTAACTGGGGTACAAACCGGCGCAGGCGTCTTTCACCTTCCGGCATAGAAAATGGGAAAACGGTCCGATCACAGCAAGCATGTATCACAACTTCTTGTCAGATGCCATGGCATCTGAATAAAATATTTGGAAAAAAGATCCCGTATTCAAGCGGAAACCGCTGTCAAACAACCCGCTTTAACCGGGATCATCCGGTCAGGCCTGGCGGGGTCCCTTATTGACGGCATTTCTCCCGATCCCGTGGTATTCAAACCCCAGTTCCGCCATCTCTTCAGGATCATACTGGTTTCTGCCGTCAAAAATGATTTTTTCGTTCAACAGTTGCCCCATGCGGCTGAAATCCGGCCGGCGGAAGGCTTTCCATTCCGTCACCAGAACCATGGCATCGGCGTTTTCCAGGGCCTGGTATTGATCGTGTACCAGCACCAGGCGGCCTTTGTCCAGCCACTCTTTGGGCAGTTCCCTGGCCGCCTGGGTCATGGCCACCGGGTCAAATGCCTGAACCAAGGCACCGGCCTGAATCAGCTCCGTGAGAAGCACAACAGAAGAGGCTTCCCGCATGTCATCGGTGCCGGGTTTGAACGAAAGACCCCAGACCGCAAAGCATCTGCCCCTCAGGTCTTTGCCGAACCGGGATCTGATCTTTGATCCCAGCACTCTTTTCTGCTGACTGTTCCGGTCTTCCACCGCCGCCAGCACCGTGGGATCGACCCCGGTATCTTTTGCGGTTCTGATCAATGCCTTGACATCCTTGGGAAAACAGGAACCTCCGTACCCGCAGCCCGGATAGATAAACGAATATCCGATGCGGGTGTCCGATCCGATCCCTTTTCTGACATTCTCCACATCCACCCCCAGGTGTTCACAGATGTTGGCGATCTCGTTCATAAAGGAGATTTTTGCGGCCAGCATGGCGTTGGCGGCATACTTGGTCATCTCGGCATCCCGGACATTCATCAGGATCATCTTGTCCCGGTTCATGGAAAACGGGGCATAGATCCGGCGCATGATTCTGGCGGCCCGGTCGGAACCGACCCCCACAATGATGCGGTCCGGCTTGAGAAAATCATCAATGGCGGCCCCTTCCTTGAGAAACTCCGGGTTGGACACCACGTCAAACACGAGATCGGAACCGCGGCGGTCCAGGGCCTGCTGGATTGCGGCTGCCACCTTGTCCGCCGTGCCCACCGGCACGGTGGATTTATTGACGATCACCGCATAATCGGTCATGTGCTGACCGATCTGTCCGGCCACGGCAAGCACGTACCGGAGGTCGGCGGATCCGTCCTCGCCCGGAGGGGTTCCCACGGCGATGAAAAAAATCCGGCTCTCCTTTGCCGCATCGGCCAGGCTGTCAGTAAAACAGAGAGTGCCGTCTTTCATGTTTTCCTGCACCATTTTTTCAAGGCCCGGCTCATAAATGGGCAGAATGCCTTTTTTCAACTTGTCGATTTTCTCTGTATCAATGTCCACACAGGTGACACTGATGCCTGTTTCGGCAAAACATGCGCCGGTAACCAGTCCCACATAGCCGACGCCGATGATTGTCAGTTTCATGTTTTTTTCTGCCTGTAAGTTTTAATGCTGCGTAAAAGAGTAACTCTCATATCAATGCCAGATGATCTGATTCTTCATGATTTCATGCCGCATCAAGTTCGGTTGCGGCCATAGGTGACAGTCTATTACAAAAAAGGGCATGATTCAACAATTGACAATCTTTGCCATTGTATT
>DATHSR010000041.1:0-3959 GCA_035464035.1 Desulfotignum sp.
CCACAGTTTCAATATAGGGGGTTCCTCCCAAAGAGTCAATACCGGCGGGGTGCGGCATACCCGCCGGCCCGCCCCGCCCTTTTTCCTGAATTCTTTCTGGAAAAGCCTGCGGGGCAGAGGCAAGATCCATTCATTGCAAAAAATATCCCGATTTGATAATGAAGAGTATCACCGACTGGCATGGTATGTGACCTGTCTGTCATTTTTTTAACGCAGCACATTTTCGGATAACAGAAGATTATGGAACGACTGCTGGTGATTTGTGTGGGAGCCGGGATCGGCACCGGCTTTTATTACTGGTTTGCCTGGATGATGAAAAAAAAGGTCCTGCAGGCCTATGTGACGGCCTATCCATGGCTGCTGCATCCCAATTCCATCTGCTACTGGCGCACCGCCATGGCCATGATCGGTTTTTTTCTCTATTTCTGGACCGGGTTTCAATCGGCGGCCATCATCATTTTCACCTTTGCCGCCATCCTCGACGGGGTGGACGGCCTGGTGGCCAGAGGGTGCAACCTGGTTTCACGGCTGGGGGAATGGCTGGATCCTTTGTGCGACAAGCTGACCTATCTGCCGCCCCTGCTGGGATTTGCCTATGCGGGCATTATCTCGGTCAAGCTGGTGTGGATCCTGGTGGCGGTGGAGATTTTCGGCCAGTTTGCTGCCAGGAGGCTGCTTGGTTTCCTGAAAATATCCGGCGCTGCCAACAACTTCGGCAAAATCAAGGCCATCATCTGCTTTTCCCTGGTCATATTCTGCGCCCTGCTGGATGCCAACCCCCATATTGTCCATATCGGCAACCAGATCCTGCTGTCCTGCATCGTTCTATCCGTAGCCTCCATCGTCTTTAAATTCATTCCCAACCGGCTGTATGCGGACATTCTTTCCATGCTCAATTTCTTTTGCGGTATTTTCAGTCTTTTTCTGACCTACAACGGGTATTTTGCCCGGGCGGTCATCATCATCATCGTTGGGCAGCTGTTTGACCTGTTCGACGGCAGAATGGCTGAAAAACACGGGGGAACCAAATATGGGCCGTATCTGGACGATGTGGCGGATTTTGTCAGCTTCGGCCTGGCACCGGCGTATATCCTGATTAAGATCGGCGGGCCCTATGCCGGGATGTTTGCTGCCGTATACATCATCGGTGTCGGTTTCCGGCTGGCCCGGTTTCTGTTTTTCGACAAAAAACGCTCGGATCTGCCGGCCGGTGTATTCAACGGCCTGCCCTGCCCGGCGGGCGCACTGTTCGTTCTAGGTGCGGCCCTGGTGCTGCCCGCCCAGTTCATGTGGATCGTGGTGGTGCTCACCACCGGCCTGATGGTGAGCACCATCCGTTTCGCCCATCTGGGCCGGGTGATTCTCAAACAGGTTCCCAGGCCCCTGTTTTTCACCCTCAGCGCCGCCATCATCGTGGTCATCGCCTTTGTTCTGAAAACAAGAAATATCGATCTTTTCGGATACATCGTCTTCTCATCGGTGCTGCTTTACATGTTTGTGGGCAGAAAATTTCTACCGCCGGAAAAAGGCGGCCAGAAATGAAGCTGTCAACAAAAACCCGATACGGCGCCAGAATACTGATCGAACTGGCGCTGCACGGCAGGCACCAGGCGGTTCAGGTCAGCAAGATCGCAGCCCGCCAGAAAATACCGGTCAAATATCTTGAGCAGATACTGCGGGAATTGAAGCAGTCCGGACTGGTGGAAAGCATCCGCGGTCCGAAGGGAGGCCACAGACTGGTGGAAGATCCGGTCCGTATCAGCCTGGGGAAGATTGTAAGGCTGTTTGAAGGCCAGACCGACCTGGTGGACTGCATCTCATTTCCTGAAAACTGCAGCATGTCGGAAGACTGCCTGATCCGGAATGCCTGGAATGAGGCCACAACCGTTCTGTATGAAAAACTGGACGGCATCAGCATTGCCGACCTCATTGCCGGCACAGGCGGGAAAAAAGCCGCCGGCAGCCAGGCCTGTCCTTCCGCTTCAGACACCCTTTCCCGGAAAGTCTGACGCCATTCAGAAAGAAGGGCCCGGATTCCTTTTCCGGGCACCTGGCGGCCCGTGCTGTCTTTAAAGATGCCCAAGAACCTGCTTGATCTGTTGCAGCGTTTTTGAATCGCTTTGCCGGATCATTTTCAACAAGATTTCCTCATCGATCGATTCCGAAGGCTGTCTGGGTTCCGGCACCACCTGAAGAATTTCACAGATGGTGCTGACCAGTACCTGGGGCGTCACCGGCTTTTCAATGGTACGCCGGGGTTTGAGACCGGAGGTAAAGGCATTGAACACCTTGATGTCATCACTTGCAAACTCATCGTTTGCATGGGCGGTAATGACGATGACCGGCAGTGCGGACCATTTCTCATTCTTTCGCAATATCCGGATCAGTTGGATTCCAGATTTTCTGGGCATGACCATATCAAGGGTCATCAGATCCGGCAGGTCTCTTTCAATTTTTTCCAGGGCCTCCTGTCCATTGCTTGCCGAATCCACCCTGAATCCGGCATCCTGAATGCAGGTGGTCAAAAAGTTTCTGACATCCGGCTCATCATCCACAACCAGGATTTTCTTTTCAGATGCTTTCATCATCTTCTCATCCTCATGTCTTTATGCATTGGCAGTATCCTTTGCCAAAGAGGCATCCGGCTGAATGCGTCCCATGGCCTTGGTCAGCTCCATGAGAACCCCGAGCCCCCGGCTGATTTCCGGATTGAACCCGGCCGAGGCCAGCCCGAAAACCCCGACACTTTTTGCATTATCCAAATCAACCTTGGCAGGGATCTGGGACAGTTTTTCAAGCAGCCTGACGGCTTTGGGATCGGAAAGGCTTTTGGCCAGACCCAGCAGGGCCACCAGACCGTCGCCCATCACTTCGATATCGTCCGCATCATAGGAGGCGGCTACCTTGGTCCGCAGATCAACGGTTGCCTTGATAATCCTAAACACCCCCTTCTGCTCCAGTTCATCCAGATACTTTATCATCTGGGGTACCGCCGATTTCAACAGGGGTTCAAGATCCTTGACAAAATCGATCAGACTGTTCATCTGTTTAAGGACAAAGATAAAGTTTCTGGTGTTTCTCATGGATTCCTTGGTCAGGGAAAAGAAATCCTCCAGCTGGAACCCTGCCTCGACCTCCTGCAGTTCCCTGATCAGAAGTGCGGTGGCGTGATTGCTGATGGGGATCAGGTCGTTTTTCAATTCAGCCAGTTTTTCACTGGTTTTGATCAACGGCTGAATCTGTCTCTCGAGCCTTTCGAGCTTTTCCAGTATCAGTTCCTCGTTTGTCATATCGGCCTCCTAATCTGTTTCTACTTTGGGCCAGTGTTTTCCAGCCATGGCCATCTGCGGTTCCAGCGGCATATCCTGTCCTGTGAGAAGAAGATTCCAGTATACCCATTTGAACATCATCTTTCCCCAGTAGTTCATGCTGCTTTCTCCCACCAGATCAAAGGGTCCGATACCGGGAAACGGAAATTTTCCGGGAAGCGGTTCTGTCTTGTAGTTGAAGTCAAACAAAAACGCCTTGTCATAGCCGGACACGATAAAACAGGTGGAATGACCGTCAAACAAGGGTTTTGGTGCTTTTCCGTCTATTTCACGCACCAGGTTTTCCACAATGATGTCCGCCTCATAATGGGCCACCGATCCCGCCTTGGATGTCGGCACATTGGTGGCATCGCCGACCACATAGATGTTGTCATATTTTTCGGCCTTGAGGGTATGGTGATCGGTCAACACATATCCCATCCCGTCACCCATGCCTGAATTTTCAACATACTCAGCCCCCAGATTGGGCATGGTGGAAATCAGCAGATCATAATCGATCCGGTCTCCTTTTGCCGATTCAATATATTTTTCTTCGGTGTTTACCGAGTCCAGACTGAAATTGGGGGTGACCAGAATATTTTTTTCCTCTGCCGAGGCGGACATGACCTTTGTGGCGATGGGTTTGGTGAA
>DATHSR010000042.1:0-2523 GCA_035464035.1 Desulfotignum sp.
ATGCGCATCTCAAGCCCCCCCCATCGATTCCCCTGTTATTAAGGCATTGATTTTACCTCCAAAGGAGAGCTGATCGCCGAAGAAAAATCTGTGGACGAACTGCGGGATTATCTGGGGCTGGATTCGTTGCACTATCTGTCCATTGAAGGGATGCTGGCGGCCTCAGGCGTGAAGGATCCGTCCCGCAACTTCTGCAAGGCCTGTTATGACGGACAATATCCGGTCCCGTTTGACCCTGAGTTCACCAAGCAGTGCATGGGATAGAACATGCAAAAAAAAACCGTGGCCTTTTCCAAAGAGGCTTCCAATCTTTTTTTTCATATCCTGACCCGATGCAACCTGTCCTGCACCCACTGCTATATCAACCCGGATCAACACGGGCACCAGACCCTTCCCATTGATACCATCCGGAAATGGCTGGCATTGTTTGCCCCAAAGGCTTTTCAGACTAACCTGATTTTTCTGGGGGGAGAACCCACGTTGCACAGGGATCTGCCTGCGGCTGTCAAAGAAGCCAGGCGGCTGAATTATAATTCCATCACCATTGACACCAATGGATTTCTCTTTCACAATATCCTGGAAAAACTCTCTCCGGATGAAGTGGATGTCATTTCTTTTTCCCTGGACGGCGCCACTGCCGGCTCCAATGATGCCATACGGGGGCAGGGCAGTTACGATGCGGTCATTTCAGGCATCTTCCGCGCCAGAAAAAAAGGCTTTGCCTGTGCCATGATCTATACCGTGTCTGATAAAAACCTGCATGAACTGTCAAAGATGCCGGACCTGGTGGCATCACTTGGCATTGACCGGTTTTTCATCCAGGTCATCGGCATGCGGGGAAAATCCCTCGGCAGCATGGTGGGGGGTCAGGTTTCCAAAGACCTGTGGCTGTCGGTCATTCCCCGGGTGGCCCGGGACATTGCAGCAACCGGAACCGTTGTCACCTATCCCACGGTGTTTCTGGAACCGGATGCCTCCTTCCAGTGCGCCGGCCTTGTGGCTGACAATTATTTTGTGTTTCCCAACGGCCGGGTCTACCGGTGTCCCTTGTGCGAGGATTATCCGTTGCATGCCTTTACCATAGAAGACAACATCCTGGTGCCCTCACCGCCCATCAATGAAACCCATCTGTTTGACCTGGCCATTGCCGAAGGGTGTGTCATGAACAAACTCATTCAGCCGGGGAACCTGGACTACCTGGCTGACGGCACTCCGGCACACCAGATCGCCTGCTGCATGCTCAAACAGGAAATCGATCCGCACCATTAGGATTTCTTTGATTTTTTCCGGGGCTTTTTCTGACTTTTCCCTTTGGCTTCATGGGCCAGAATCATTTGCCTGAGACCGTCTGTATCTTTGGGATCCAGAAGAATCTGCGCATATTCTTGGGGTGTCACCGGCTGGATGAGAATATCCTGATTGATCAACGTCTGGATCTGATTCAGCAACGGTTTTTCTTCGGGACTGCAGAATGAAAACGCCTGCCCTTTTCGGGTGCCGCGACCTGTTCGCCCCACCCGGTGCACATAGTTCTCCGGGTCTTCCGGCAGATCGTAATTGATCACATAATCCAGCTCCGGTATATCAATGCCCCGGGCCGACACATCCGTGGCAATGAGAATGCGTTCCTCTCCGGCCTTGAACCGGGCCATGACCTGGTTGCGTGCCATCTGGTCCTTGTCCCCGTGGATGGTCACTGCGGCAATCTCCGCCCTTTCCAGGGCTTTGGCCACCCGTTCTGCCCGGACCTTGGTCCGGACAAACACCAGGATGCGCCCGGTTTCATGATCCCGGACAAACCGCCGCAGAAAAAACCGTTTGTCATCCATCTCCATTTCCACCACCCAGTGGGTGACATTTTTTGATACCGGGCTGTCGGGTGAGATCTGAATCCGGATGGCAGATGTTTTCACCTGGGAAAACGCCAGTTTCTTGATTTCTTTGTCAATGGTTGCGGAAAAAAACAGGGTCTGGTGCCGCTGGGGCAGTTTTTTCTTGATGGCCTGGATATCTTCAAAAAACCCTTTGGCCAGCATCCGGTCCGCTTCATCCAGCACCAGGGTGTTCACCCGGGTCAGGGTGATGGCCCCCTGGCTGATGAGATCAAACATCCGTCCCGGGGTGGCCACCAGAATATCGATGCCGTCTTTTAACCGGGCGATCTGCCGGTCCTGGTCCACGCCCCCGTAAACGGCAAAGGGATGGACCCGGGTATGGCTGGACAGGGTATTGAACACCGCACCGATCTGGCCGGCCAGCTCCCTTGTGGGCACCATGACAATACACCGGATACCGGGAGGGCTTCCGGACCGCTTGGATTTGTGGATCCGGTCGATGACGGGAATCGCAAACGCCGCGGTTTTTCCGGTACCGGTCTGGGCAACGGCCAGGACATCCTCTCCGTTGAGAATGGATGGGATGGCCTTGAATTGTATATCTGTGGGCCGCTTGTAACCGGCGGCTGCCAGGTTCTTCTTTATAGCGGCGGCAATGGGATAGTCATCAAACTTCATAGCGGTTTTC
>DATHSR010000043.1:0-2661 GCA_035464035.1 Desulfotignum sp.
TGCATTTGGAAAACCGCGCCCAGGTCCTGGCATTTGCCGGACGGATGGGACTGGCGGCCCAAAAACCGGGCGAATAACGCTTTGAATATAAGGATTCAGGTGATTTTGCCATGAGCTGGGCCTATACTTACACCCCCGATATCTGGCCGGCATTGATTACACTCGCCTTGTTGATCTGCCTGGGCATATATAGCTGGCAGCGGCGACACATCCCGGCTGCCAGGTTTTTCACCATGGCATGCGTTTTCGGGGGTCTCTGGGCGCTCGGGGTCATTTTTGAACTCTCTGCCTTAAATGCTTCCTCTCAGATCTTTTGGAAGAAATTCCAGGCCATCTGGCACCTGCCGTCCGCAGCTACCATCACCTGTTTTGTTCTGCAATACGCGGGCCTTGGGCGGTGGTTGACCCCTCGCAACTGTGTCCTGTTGTTCCTGGTTCCTCTGGTGTGTGCATTGTTAATGATCACCAATGACTTTCATCAGTTCATATGGACAGGATTCAGAGTGAACGGACATATCACTGCCTGCCCCGGCAGTTTGTTCTGGGTCTTTATCAGTTACGGCATTCTTGTCGGGATCTTTAATCTGTTGGTTCTGGTCTGGTTGGCCGTTTCTTCACCCATGCACCGCTGGCCGGTGGCAATCATGATGGTGGGCCAGATGATAGGCCGCCTCGGATATACACTGGGCAAGCTGGACACGGATCTGATCGGGCCGGGGGAATCAGCGCTCCTGAACATAGGAGTGGTGGGCCTGGCCTATGCCGTGGCTTTTTTCCGGTTTCACGCCATCGATCCGGTTGCGGCGGCAAGGGTGGCAGCCTTCCGGCAGATGCGTGAGGGGTTTGTGATGCTTGACCTCAAGGGCGGCATCGTTGATGCCAATCCCATGGCGGCGGCAATGCTGGGTATTCCTGAAAAGGACCTGCCCGGTAAACGGTTCAAAGATATTGCGGCCATCGACGTGGATGACACGGCACACCTGGCGTCCAATGAAACCGCTCAATCGGAAACAACCCTGGGGGAAGGACCGGCTTCCCGGCAGTACAGACTGAACGTGACCGCGCTCCGGGGGCGGTGCGATGAGCCCATCGGGCATCTGATCCTGATGTATGACGTCACTGAACAGAAACGGGCACAGGCGAGGATTGTGGAACAGCAGAAGGCGCTGGCGGCGCTGCAGGAGAGAGAACGCTTTGCAGGCGGGATTCATGACGGTATCAGCCGGACACTTGGTTATGTGACCATGCAGACTCAAAGCGCCCTGAAACAGCTCCATGACGGCAGGGATGAGAAAGCCGGTCCCCTGCTGGAGAAGTTGGTGCAGGTGACCCGGGATGCGCACGCCGATGTCCGGAAATCCATTTCTACCCTCAAAACCCGGGTGGATACGCTGCTTTTGGAAAATCGCGACCAGGACCTGACAGTTGCCGGACAGGTGGGGGTGACGGCGGACAAGTAACCGGTCGAGTAGAAAAAAATCAGCACATACTGTCTTTTGGGACAGTCTCTTTTTTTGAGGAGACTGTCCTTTTTTTGTCCCTAAGGACATTGCAGGTACCTGTTTTTTCATTGTATTTTTCTGGGAATGGAAACACAGGAGCTCAGTATACATGTGACCCGGCAAATTCTTCTTTACGGCAACTCCGTCATTCTCGGATCGATCGGTGCCAGCCTGCGGCGCTGTTCCCGGTTTGACGTCACAACGCTGGCAACATCCCCGCCGGATAGGAAAGCGCTTGATACGGCAAAGCCCGACATTGTCCTGTTCGACCTGGACACCTCCAAAACCGAACCGGTGTTTGATTTGCTGAAAACCAACCCGGCCCTGCTGCTGATCGGCATCAGTCCGGGGGTCAATCTGGTCCGGATCTGGAACAGTCAGCAGCTCCAGGAGATATCCATGCAGGAATTGCTTGAATTGATTCAAAAAATTTAAATTCGACATGAGATCGGGATCTATCATGATCCACAAGGAGGAAACATGAAAAAGCATCTAAGATTAAAAATGATGGCGGTATTTACCGTAGTCTTGTGCCTGAGCATTTCAACCGCCTGGGGAGCTAAAACAGGTGCCATCCTTTACGTGGATGCTTCCGCAACAGGAAGCGGATACGGAACAAGCTGGGCCGATGCCTTCACCGACCTTCAGGCCGCCCTGGCCGCTGCTGCATCCGGGGATGAGATCTGGGTGGCCGCCGGCACCTACACGCCAACCAGCACCAGCGACCGCACGGTTTCCTTTGTCCTCAAAAGCGGCGTCGCACTCTACGGAGGCTTCGTGGGTGGCGAGAAAGCGCTCCGGGAGCGCTCTCTGGATCCCAGCCTGACCATTCTGAGCGGCGACATCGGGACTGAGGGGGATGACACCGACAACAGCTTTCACGTGGTCTATGCCGACGGAGTGACCGGCGCCGTGCTTGACGGGTTCACCGTGACCCTTGGCCATGGCGATGGTGGCTCAAAGAGGACGGACTATCAGGGGGGCGGCATTCACACCCGTAATAGCGCCTTCACCGTCTCCAACTGCATCTTCAGCAACAACAAGGTGGCTTTAAAAGTGCCTTACAGGAATGGTGCTGGCGGCGGCATGTACAACAAGGACAGCGCCCTGACCGTCACCAACTGTATTTTCAGCGAAAACCAGGCAGGCAACGCCGCCA
>DATHSR010000044.1:0-3538 GCA_035464035.1 Desulfotignum sp.
TGTTTGCCAGCCTGTTCCTCCTGGTGTTCATGATGCCGTATTTCCTCACCTACCCGGCAGGGCTGACCGCTGCCAGAACCGGTCTGGTGATGATTGTGCCGTTTTTGTTTCTCCTGGTGATTTCTCCGATTTCCGGGATGCTGGCGGACCGGCTGGGGTCCCGGATGCTGTGCACTCTGGGCATGGCCTTCATGATGCTGTCGCTATTTTCCCTGATTTTTCTGTCCCCTGAAAAAGGGATTGCCGCCGTTGTCTGGCGTATGGCTCTGGCCGGTATCGGCACGGCCCTGTTTGTGTCTCCCAACAACACCGCCATCATGGGAGCGGTGCCGCTGCACCAGCGGGGAATCGCCTCCGGCGCCGCAGCCACGGCCCGGACTTTGGGAATGGTGTCCGGCGTGGCCCTGGCCGGCACGATATTTTCCGCATTTATCTCACTCCAGGGGGAAGGGACAGGCGCCTATGTCCCTGATTTGGCCGCGGCTTTCATGACCGGTTTCAGGTATGTGATGGCAGCCGGCAGTGGGCTGGCTGCCATCGGGGTTGCGGTTACGTTTTCCCGGGGATGGGAGAACCGGAAAAATGCGGATCAGGTCTGATCTTATTCGGTTTCCCGGGGGACCACAAATACGGGAACCGATGAGCGTTTCAACACCTTGCGCACCAGTTTGTCTCCCATGGTCTGGGCCAGCAGGCCCTGCTGCCGGCATCCTATGACGATGAAGGCACAGTCTTCTTCCACTGCCGTGGACACGATCTCATCCGCAATGGAGCGGCCTTCTACCACCAGGATCTTTTTGATGGGGGAGTCTGCCTGGGACGGGGCGTTTTCACGATCTTCGAAAAACCCGGCAATGGCCTGACGGATCCGCAGCGCATCCACATTTTTGCCGATGAGCAGGTCCCTTGCACCGGTTTTGTGTTTGGCCTTGATCTCCTGGTACAGGGCTTCGCCGAATGCCATTTTGACCTGTCTTTCCGCTGACGGGCTGGCTTCTTCCATGACATGGAGAACGATCAGGTCGGCGCCGGTGTATGTGGCCATGGCAACGGCGTGTTCAAAAATGGATTTCATGTCCACGGACAGGTCGGATGCAAACAGGATATTCTTGGGTTTTTTTATCATGGGGTATCTCCCGTTAAAAAATTGGGTAATAAGGTTGCCGTAAACGCTTCAAAACTCCTATAATATTAACCATAAATTCCTGTAATGCAAGTTATTTTAAGGCAGCCGGCACCTGACTGAGGACGGCAACAGGGGCGTCATGCCGGCCCTCGAAAGTTTTTTCCAGCACCATCACGACAAAAACACCCATGGTATAAAGAGCCCTACGCAAGAGGACTTCAAGCCATGCCCCCTGTTTGAAAACCCACGTGTCTATTGAACCTTCTTCAGCGGTGGCGCTTTCCATGTGCCGTCGAGCGACTCGGGCTTTGGCCAGTAGATGCGCATGGAAATCCAGACCGGTCCATCGGGTGCGGGCAGCCAGTTGGCTCCCTTGTCCTTGCCCGGGGAGTCCTTCCGGATGTGAGTCGAAGCATCTTTATTAAAACTGAAAGATTGCTTTCGGTTGCGGCAACGCAGCCAGCAAAAATGGGTCATTGGAAAGCTGACAGTTGTAGACGCCGACCGCGCAGCGCCTGACCGTACGGCGCGTTACCCCGGCGACGCTCACCGGAGTCAGCGGACGCCCGACGACTGCGTGCGCCTCTGGGACCAGGTTGAACAAGCCGGTGACCGGTCGTTCCGCAACCTCAAGGGCCAGGATTGAAAGCAATAATGCCAAGGCAATGATTCCGAATCGTTTGAGCTTTTTCATGGCTATTCTCCAATGGTGAAATGTTCCGGCAGATCCCGGACATACCCGCGCAGCTCCTCGGGTTCGATCCTGATGGCGCCTGCCGGGGTATCGAATGCAAAGTCTCCTGCCGCATCAGCGCCAAAGCGCCAGTTGCGGAATTCAACCGTGTATTGCGGTGAGTGGGTCACTTGTTTCGTGGTGATCACATAGCGGCAGGGATAGGGGCGTTCGCCCTGGGCAATCCATATCTGCCAGTCCACCTCATTTGTCCGGAAGGCCAGCCAGTCGCACTCGGTCCCCCCAATAATCCCGCTGCCGAGGTCCTTGATGTCAACGACATCATCCATCAGCACCTCGTAGGGGTTCGTGACCAGCAGGTCGGCGGCAGGGAGCGGTCGGCCGTAGGTGTCACGAAGTTCATCGATCAGGTGGTCAATGGATCCGGGCAGCTCAAGCTGTATGTAGACATTGGCGTTTCTGCCCAGCAGGGTCAGTGTGGTACCGTCGAACACGGTTTCCACGTCGACGAAGCCGCCATGGCGTCTCGCCCGGATAAGATTCGGCCGGTTCAACGTGACCGACCCCGAACTGGCCAGGCCGAGTTTCTGGCCGTCGTCCGTCACCACCTCGTAGGTTGCGTCGAAGTCCAGGGCCATGGCTTGCTGCGAAGAAAGGAAGTCGGACATACCTTTCAGCAAAGCCTTGGCATCATCTTCGGCCGCCCACGCCCCGGTGGAAGATACAAATCCCACAAGCGCCAAGGATAGGATGGCGCGCCAGCAATAACGGAATAGTCGTTTTCTCATGTTTTTCTCCTTAAAGTTAGGCCATTTGTTCTGGCTGTTGATTCCCTTTCATGGTCACCGCTCTGTTTTTTCCAGCACAAGGGTTCATTTACGACACTCGAGTTTTCTCTCACTCTCTTTTTTTTCCAGTTTGACCGCCAAGGGCCC
The DNA here is from genome assembly GCA_035464035.1 of Desulfotignum sp. Classification (GTDB taxonomy): domain Bacteria; phylum Desulfobacterota; class Desulfobacteria; order Desulfobacterales; family Desulfobacteraceae; genus Desulfotignum. Next base: position 2,756 of record DATHSR010000044.1, read on the forward strand.
TTTTACGGCATCCTTCATCAAAGATAACGGCAGGCCGTGTTCCAGCAACTGCGTCATTGCCCGTAAATATTTGCGGATGTGCAAGAAAAATTCTTTATAGCCATGACACAGATACTGCAGGCCCGGTTCACCATAACAGGTCTTTGCAAACCGATGTTTCGGACATCCCCCCTGACAGGCGGCCAGGACATCGCACTCCTTGCAGTATTCGGGCAGAGCTGTTTCTTTGGTAAGCCCAAAGCCTGAGTTGAGTGATTTTTTCACCATATCCGGCAAAAGATCGGTTATGATATTGCCCAACCGGTACCCGGGATAGACACAGTGGTCACAGGCGTACACATCACCGTTATGCTCTATCACCAGAGATCTGCCGCATTGCCTGGCATGGATACAGACCGGTGACGGGTTCCCGACCCAGGCATTTAGCGCCCATTCAAAATTCATGACAAAAATACTGCCGATATCGTGTGCAATCCATTCTTCATAAATGGCAATCAGAAAGTTTCCGTAGTCCTGAGCATCCACGGTCCACGGGGTCACGGCAGTCTGTTCTCGAACCGCATCCAATGCCGCTGGGCCGGCAAGAGAAAGGCCATGTTGTGTGCTCACTGCATCCGGCAATCGTTCGACAACGGGAGAAAACTGGATGAATTCAATACCCAGATTTTTAAAAAACCGGTATACCTCCAGGGGATGTTTGGCCGTATCCTTTGCCACTCAAGCCATTACAGTAAAATCCACCTGATGTTTCCGGAGCAGTTTCAGCCCGTTCATCACCCGGTC
>DATHSR010000045.1:0-4550 GCA_035464035.1 Desulfotignum sp.
GGCACCCCGGTGGTCACCAGTGTGTCCCAGCCTTCAGGCTTAGGGGTGCTCAAAGAGATCGCCAGACAAAAAAATGCCCCCCTGTACCAATACAAGCAGGATTTCTTTGTCCGGAAAAACCCTGGGAAACCCACGTTGACATACCGGGGCCTGAATCTGCGCATCTTGGACCTCATCCCTCCCCTGCCCGGGGATCATCAGAAGGAAAATCTGGGCATGGCCCTGGCTGCCTGTGAATTGGTTTTTGACCCTCATAAAACCATTGATCCGGGGTGCCGGTTCACACCGGAACTGGTCAGACAGGGGCTTGCCGAAGCCAGATGGCCCGGCCGCCTGGAAGTTGTCCGGCAAAAACCTTTGGTCATTCTGGACGGGGCACACAACCTCAAGGCGTCCCAGGTTCTGGCCAGATACCTGACCACCACCCTGGCAGGCAGAAAACTCACGCTGGTGGTGGGAATTCTGGATGACAAACCTTATGAAGCCATGCTCAGGCACCTGCTCCCTGTGACCCACCGGGTGATCATTACCCGGGCGAAAATAGACAGAAGCCTGCCTGCCCCGGTTCTGGCAGCTGCGGCAAAAAAATTTTTTAACGGGGAGGTTCAGGTGATCGAAGATGTTTCAGAAGCAGTATCCTATGCCATTTCAAGTAGTTGTGATGAAGATGCCGTGTGCATTGCCGGCTCTCTGTATGTGGCTGGTGAGGCAAAACAAAAATTTGATATGGATTTTATCAGATAATCTGGTATAACAGCTATTGTTTTTTACAAGCGCCCGTAGTCCAGTGGATAAGACGTCAGCCTCCGAAGCTGAAAATCGCTGGTTCGATTCCAGCCGGGCGCACCAAAAAACATCTTCATGAAATCTCCCCTTAAAATAGGCCTGCTTTCCTACCGGAGCAACCCCCACTGCGGGGGCCAGGGGGTGTATATCCGCCACTTGAGCCGGGCACTGTGCGATCTGGGCCACCAGGTGGAGGTGATTGCCGGACCGCCGGACCCCCAGTTGAACGGCCGTATCCGGCTGACCATGCTGAAAACGCTGGACCTGTATAACCCGGATGCCCTGTTCCGCACCCCCAGCCTTGAGGAACTGTCAGACCGGATCAACCTGCTGGAGTGGCTGGATGTCTGTAGCATGGGATACCCGGAGCCGTGGACCTTCGGCATGCGGGTCGTCCAGCATCTCAAGGGCAGAGAGGACAAATACGACATCATTCATGACAACCAGAGCCTGTCCTACGGCCTGCTTGCTCTGATGAAAAAAGTGCCCGTCACTGCCACCATCCACCACCCCATGACCGTGGACCGCCGGCTGGCAGTGAAAGCCACCCGGTCGTTCTATAAAAAACTCAAGATCCTGAGGTGGTACTCCTTTATCGGGATGCAGAAGAGGGTGGCCAGGCGGCTGCCCGGAATCCTTACGGTATCAGAGGCATCCAAACAGGATATTTCAAAAGAGTTTACCATTCCTGAAAACCGTTTCTTCACCATTCCCAACGGGATAGACACCCAAAGCTTTCATCCACTGGAAACGGTTAAAAGAATTCCCGGCAGGATCATTGTTACCAATTCGGCTGATACGCCTCTCAAAGGGTTGTATCACCTGCTGCATGCCATTAAAAACATTGTTAAAAAACACCCGGTCTTTCTGGTGGTGGTCGGCACCCCCAAAAAAAACGGGGGCATTGAACGCCTGGTCCGACAACTGGACCTGGGCCGTCATCTGGCATTTACCGGCCGCATCAGTCAGGACCGGTTTGTAAAAGAATATGCCAGGGCAAGCATTGCCGTAGTGCCGTCTCTGTATGAGGGGTTCGGCCTGCCCGTGGGAGAAGCCATGGCCTGCCGGATCCCGGTGATCTGTACCACGGGCGGCGCCCTGCCCGAGGTGGCCGGGGATGCGGCAAAACTGGTACCCCCCGGTGACAGCAACGCCCTGGAAAAGGCCATCCTGGAACTGCTGGAGGACCCGGCCCAGCAGGAAGCCCTGGCAGGCAAAGGATACGACCGGGTCCTGTCACATTTTACCTGGGAGGCCACCGCCCGTAAAACCGTTCAGGCCTATCGCCGGATCATCCATGATCACCATTGACTTCAAACGGCTCAATATCCGTCCCAAAGATCGGATCCTGGATATGGGATGCGGTGAGGGAAGGCACATGGTGTCTGCCTGCAAACAGCCGGACACCGTGTGTGTCGGCGCGGATTTCATGTATGACAACCTGGTGGCCACCCGGAACAAACTGTTGTTTCATAAGGCCATCGATGACCTGGCCTGCACCCGGTTTGATGTGTCGTGCATGGATGTCACCCGGTTGCCGTTTCGGGACAACTGTTTTGATGCGGTCATCTGTTCAGAGGTTCTCGAACATATTCCCGATGATGACCAGGCTGTCTCGGAACTGGTCCGCATCCTCAAACCCGGCCGGATACTGGCGGCGAGCGTGCCCCGGTTTCTGCCTGAAAAAATCTGCTGGCTTCTGTCCGATACCTACCGGAATGCAGATATGGGACATGTGCGGATCTTTCGCAAAAAACGGCTGATAGAAAAAATAGCGGCCCATCAGATGATTTTCCTGGGATCCCATTTTGCCCACAGTCTCCATACCCCCTACTGGTGGCTCAAGTGCCTGACAGGCCCGGAACGCGATGATGTTTTTCTGGCCAACCTTTACCACCGGCTGCTGGTGTGGGACATGATGAAAAAGCCGGCGGTGACCCGGTTTTTGGACCGGCTGTTCAATCCGGTTCTGGGAAAAAGCCTGGTGCTTTATTTCAAAAAAGTGTAGCCTGATATATGTTTTCATCAAATTGGATCCCTGTCATACGGCTTTTTTTGCTTCCGGCTGCATGTGCCATGCTTTTGATGTGCCAGTCCTGTGCATTTGCCGTCAAAAAGCCGGTGCCGCCCCAAGATCCTTTGGTGGGAAAGATTCTGGAAACCCGGACCCTGTCATTGATCCCATTTTCCAAACTCATGGACGCCCTGATGGTTCATGACGTGATCTATCTGTCTGAGAAGCATGACAATCCCATGCACCATGCCATCCAGCAACGGATCATCCAGACCCTGGTGGAAGAAGAGATCTTTCCTGCCCTGGGATTTGAATTCTTTGCCGTCCATGACACCCCGCTGCTGTTGAGTTTTGTGGATTCCGGGGGGTACGCCCACAGTGAAAAAATGGATGCCTTTATCGGGACCGACCTGAGACGCCAGCTGAACTGGGACCGCCAGTCCGACCAGATGTGGGGCTATTACTTTGATCTGCTGACCCTGGCCAGGAACCACGGACTGACGGCTGCAGGCCTGGATCTGCCAGGCCCCCTCAAGCGGCGCATCACCCGGAAGGGACTGTCGGGCATCACTGCCTTTGAAAAAGACCAGATCTTTTCCACCGGATTTGAAAACCCGGTGTATGCCGGCCATATGAAAGCTGTTTTCAAAATGGTGCACTGTGGGATGGGAGACGATGCCATGATGGACCGGCTCTATGATACCTGGATTGCCAGAAACGACACCATGGCCCGGTCCATCACCCGGCTGGCGGACACCACCGGCGGGCCGGTGGTGGTGATCATGGGCAGCGGTCACACAGAATACGGTCTGGGAGTCATCGACCGGGCGGCATTTTTGAATCCGTCCCTCTCTCAGATCAACCTGGCCCTGACGGAAGTGAATTCGGAGCCGACCGGTATCGACGCCTATGTGGACCCCCTGAATCTGGAAGGATTTGGCCCGGTGCCCCGGGCCGACTATATCTGGTTCACCCCGCGGGTATCCGATGAAGACCCCTGCCAGGCATTCAAACCGGCCCTGAAACGGATGAAACAGGCCCGAAACTGATCCAGACGGCCACCGGGTCAGGGCCTCTAAAGACCTGTCCGGGACAAAATCAGCCGATCAGATACGTCCCGGTGCCGGTGGCAATACAGCACGCCTGATTGTTGAACAGGTCGATGCGGGAGACCACGATGCGGGATCCGGCACGGATAATGCTGCTTTTGCATACAAATGCCGTTCCTTTGCCCGGCCGCAGGTAATCCACCCGCATGTCGATGGTGGCGGATGTGGTCAGCCGCTTGTAACGCCGCTCAGGAGACTCCTTTTCATGGCATTTGACACACGAGATCAGGGCGCTCAACCCCCCGGTCAGATCGATCACCGCCGCCGTCACCCCGCCGTGCAGAATCCCGGCGGCGGAATTGCCGATCAGATCCGGCTTCATGGGAAAAGAGACCACCGCATCTCCGGTTTCATAATCCAGAAGATCAATGGCAATACCCAGCACCTTGTTAAAGGGAAGACATTCCAGGTAATAGGATCGGATCTGTTCCAGAAGAATTTGGGTCATGGCGGTTTTCCTTGTCAGGCCGGTTTCTGCTGCAATACGCCCAGGGTCCCGGTCATGGGAAGTTCAACATAATCATCTGTCTGCACAGCCAGCTCATAGACCTGCCTGGGAGCCTGCCCCCCCAAGGCCGGATCCAGGAAGATATCATGGAACACCAAAAATCCGCCGGCCATGATATGGGGAGACCAGGTCA
>DATHSR010000046.1:0-5546 GCA_035464035.1 Desulfotignum sp.
CCAATTTTTATTTATTTTAGCCCAGATGCGCCAATGCCAGATATGACCGGTCAGTTTTTCGACATATTCTCGGACACCCTCGGCCGGGGAAGCCTTGAAATGGGGATTCTTCTGACCCCAGCACAGATGGACCAGATGGCCCGCCATGCCCTGGAGCTGGAAAAATGGAACCGGAAGTTCAATCTGACCACCATCACCGACCCGGCCGCCATGGCCCGCAAGCATTTTCTGGATGCCATCGCGGTTCAGCCGTATCTGGGTGCCGGAGAAAAAAGACTGCTGGATATGGGGTCTGGGGCCGGGTTTCCGGGACTGCCCCTCAAGCTGCTCAATGGTGATCTTCAGGTGTTGCTCCTGGATGCATCCCGGAAAAAAGTCAATTTTCTCAAACACGTGATCCGGATGCTGAACCTGGAAAAGATCGAGGCCGTCCATGGCCGGGTGGAGGATTTTCACAAGGACCCGGATGCGGCCGGGCAATTTGACGGGGTGCTGGCCAGGGGGTTTGCATCCCTCGCGTCTCTTGCCGGACTGGCAGCGCCCCTGCTGACCCCTGCAGGGACCATTTATGCGTTAAAGGGCCCTGCCGTCACAGGGGAGATCACCCCGGATCTGGAAAAGGTCTTTTTTGTCCGCTGTGATCCCTATCAGCTGCCTTTTGGCGGGGATAACCGGTGTCTGGTGAGATTGACCCAAAAACAGAAAAGTTCCTGAACCAGCGCGTCCAGGAACTTTTTGAAAAACTTTCCGGTATTATCAGAAGATCACACCATAAACAATCTTAGAGCACCGTCACGTTCTTGGCTGAAGGCCCTTTCTGGCCCTCTTCAATATCAAATGAGACACGGTCTCCTTCCTTGAGGGATCTGAAACCGTTTGAATTGATACCGGAGTGATGAACAAATACATCTTTTCCACCACCGTCTACTTCGATGAATCCAAAACCTTTTGAGTCGTTAAACCATTTTACAATACCATTTGCCATGTCGGCACTCTCCTGTAATAAAAAAAATAAAAATTCTGACTGCTCTGGGGCGTGATCCCGTGTGAAATCGGGAATACACCTTACAGCGGAAATAATTCCGTGCTTTTTCTTTTAAAAGCACGGTTGATGCGATTATAAAGACCAATCTGTAAAAGTCAAGCATTGTTTGTGAAGAAAAATAAATATCTCACTCCCGGTTCTTGCTTTTCGACAAGTTATTTCGTATGGTGAAACAAACCGTGCGATGCCGTGTATCAAACCCACAGAGGATTAAGGGCATGCCTGGGTGGAAGAGGGTGTTTCCGTTCAAGGGTCCCGCAGGGGTCAGCCTGGTGGAGATGATGGTGGTCATGGCACTGATTGGCCTGTTGACGGGCATGGCCGTTCCAAATATCCGAAAGCACCTCCCCGCCTACCGGCTCAATGCCCAGGCCCGCCAGATCATGACCGACATCCACTATGCCAGGGGCCGAGCCGCATCCTTGAACCGGGAATATCGAATTGAATTTGATATAAATACGCAAGTCTATGTGGTGAAACAGGGTGACAAGTCAAACGGTTCAACCACCTGGACCCCTGATAAATCCGTGCCGGTCCGGAAGGAAAAAGGGATCGTTATTGTGTCCGTTTCCAGCAACCCGGTGTGGATCAAGCCCGCCGGCACCATGGCAGGCACCACCATTACCGTTCAGAACGCAGAAGGTGAATCCATTGTCATCACTGCATCGTTTGTGGGCCGGATCAAAAAAAGCCCCATCATCCGTTAGGGACGGCAGTCCTGTGATAAAGGCGTCTGGGCCGTGCGGGTTCACCCTGCTGGAAGTGCTGATCGCCCTGGCAATCTTTTCTGTCGGGCTTCTGGCGGTCAATGCCATGACCACCCGGGTAATCAAAAGCAACTACCAGAGCCGGAACCTCACCACGGCCGTGGATCTGGCCCAGAACAGGCTGGAGGCCCTGAGAGCAGGCGATTTCGATTCCATCGCCGATGCCGGTGACACCGGGCTGGATGCAACAGAGGATGCGGGTGCCGGGATTTTCGATCGCCGTGTGACCGTGACTTCCGGCCCGGACGCTGATTACAAGACCGTTGATGTGATAATATCCTGGTCAGATCCTGACCCGAGGCAGGTGGTCATGCAGACCATCATTGCCCGGTGACAATCCGGTATCTGGCGCACCGGAGGAACTGTTATTACAAGGAAAACTCAAGACACCATGCCCCAGGGATTTACCCTTGTGGAGATCCTGGCGGCCATTTTGATTTCAAGTCTGCTCACAGCCGCCATCTATAGCTTTTTCATTACCCAGCATCATGCCTATACCGTGCAGGAACAGGTGGTGGAAATGGAACAGAGCACCCGGGCCGCCATGGACATGATCCGCAGGGAGCTGCGCATGTCCGGACACCATGCCGTGGGAACCCGGCTGATCAACCATCTGCCGGATTTTGTGCCCCCGGCATTTATCCCTGCATACCCGGTTCCCGTTAACCTGGACGCCAACCCGAAAATTTCCCGGGGTTCAGGGGATGGCCCGGATGTGATCACTTTTCTGTCGGTCATTGCCACAAACCATAACCCCACCGCCCTTTCAACAGCGGCTGCTGCCGGGAGTCCACACCTGTCGCTGGCCCTGACCGGCACCCAGACAGGCGCCCAGTATAACATCGGGGACCTGGTCCACATCGGTGTCTGTTCAGAGTATGCCAAAGTGACCGCCATTTCAGGAAACACCCTGACCATAGATACCAACCCGGCGGTATCTGGCAACCAGGGCCTTGCCCGGACCTATCCTGCCGGCACCCCGGTCGGGGAAATTTCTGTGGTCAGCTATGCGGTGTTCAATGAACACAACGATCCCTCCTTTCTCCGGCATGATCCCGGACACCCGGTGCTGAAACGAAAGGTGAATGCCGGCGGATTTCAGCCCCTGGCTGAAAATATAACCGGTATGCAGGTGCAGCACACCGGATCCGGAGAGATCCTGGTGACCCTGTCCTCCCGGACGGACCGGCCCGATCATAAGTTTGCTGACAACAACGGGTACCGCACCTTCAGCACCCGTGCCAGGATCCGGGTACGCAATGCAGACCACGTGGCCGTGGGAACCGCCTGTGACCTGCCGTCACCACCTTCGGGTCTGATGCTCAGCGGACTGGATAAAGAGGATCCCTGTAAAATCCATGTTTCCTGGGACCGGGTCACCGGTCCGGCCGGGTGCGGGGTCTCCATGTACTACATCTATTATGGCACGGTTTCCGGCGATTATCCCTTTCGTGCTGACGTGGGGGATGTGACCGGGCATACACTGGATGTTTCCGGGCGGAATGCGTGCACCTATTATGTGCGGGTGGCTGCCGTGAACAGTGCCGGAACCGGTCCCAAATCCGCTGAAGGCGTGATTACAGACCTGCAGGCCCCGGCCGCCCCGGCAGGGGTGACCGCAGAGAATATCGACGGGGTGGAAAGAAGGGTGGTGCTTTCCTGGGAAAAAAATACCGAATGTGATCTGCAGGGGTATCATGTGTACGGCAAATCTGAATCGGTTTCAGGGGTTGCGCCCCGGATCACTGCCGCAATGATTCCCAAAACGCAGACCCATTACGCGGATACCGGGTTTTCAAAGACGCAGATTGACTGTGCCGCCTATTCCTACCACATTGAAGCAAAGGATTCTTGTCCCAATCCCGGCGTGTGGAGTGCTGCCGTGTCTGTTTCTCCAGCCCCGCCCGCACCCCCCACAACCCCTGGGTTTGCAACTGACGGTGTACAGGACACCCTTTCCTGGAAAGTGTCTGAAAATGATTTTGATGTGAACGGCATGAACTACATTGCCGTTTACCGGGTGTATGGGCCGTCACACACCCTGCTGGCGGCAGACCTCGCCCCGGGCACAGAAGTCTGGCACAGTCCAGCCACCCATGCCTATTACGATGTCAGCGCAACCGATGCCTGCGGCAATGAAAGTGAAACCCTGCGGATCTCATCTGCCTGCACGGATACGCCGGAGATCCGTATTGACTATCCCCGCAGCAATGAAACCGTTTCCGGCACGGTAACCATTCACGGCACAGCCCGGGCAACCGGCGACCGGACGATCACCGGTGTGAAGCTGAAACTGGACGATTCCCAGTGGATCGATCTGCCAGGCACCACGGCATGGTCCTGGGAATGGATGACCACAAAAACGGTGGACGGCGATCATTTCATCTCCATCGGCGTTTTTGACAGTGCAGGATGTTACAGCCAGAAGACTGTTGCGGTTACGGTTTCAAACCCGGGCCGGGGGGTGCCGGAACTGTTCTGCAGGCTTTACGGGTGCAGGGATGATCAAAATCATGTTTTTCTGGCGGCACAGGTGTTTGACCTGCAGAATTATCCGGTTTCCGGCGCAGCAGTGACCTTTGATATGGCTGTTGATCCCGATGTCCGGGAAATTTTTGAAGACAGTTCCGGCTATTATGGGGGAGATATGACCCCGCCCTTTGAGTGTGAGCTTTTCACGGATACGGATGAGCCCCCTGACCGGTCAGGCATTGCCACCCGGTCCCGAATTCCTCACACCGATAGCCGGATAACCATTGCCGCCGCAGTGGAAAAAGACGGCCGGTTTGCTTCGTGTTTCCGGACACTGGAGACCCCGTGACCCCGGGGTGTCCTATTTCTGAGAGCACAAGGAGGGCATAAATGAAAAAAAAGGTTTTTTTAAACAATGAAAACGGCGCAGCCCTGATTGTCTGCCTGCTCACCCTGGCGGTGATATCGGCCCTGGGCGCCGCCGCCCTGGTGGTGTCGGCCACCAACCAGCGCATTGCCGGCAATTACCGCAGGCAGGCCCAGGCGTTTTATGCAGCCGAAGCGGGCCTGCAGCGGGGCCTGGCCGCCATGAGAGCCGATATCACCTGGCGGGGGAACATCACCCGTACCGTCAGCGAAGAGAGCATGGAAACCGGCGGCACCGCAGCAAGGTTTTCAGTGACCACCCATGATGCCCGGGATGACGGCAGGGGGGTCTATGATCCTGTGATTCAAGGCGGCCTGATCCGGCTGGTTTCCGAGGGCTTTTTTCTGGATTCCAGCCAGGTGGTTGCGGTTCTTGTGCAGATGTCTCCGGATGAAAATTCCAGGGCCGGGTCCCCGTTCAAAGCGGTGGTTACGGCCGGAGGTAATTCAGGTGCCGGTTTTGACACGGTCAACGGGTTTGATGAACATGGAAACCCGGATAACGGCATGGTCCTTGACCATCACGCGTTGCCGGCCGTCAATCAGGAGGCGTTAAAGATGTTTGCAGATGTCCTGGTCCAGGGAGATCTGGTGGATGACACCCCTGGCCTGACCGGTTTCTGGAAAGATCCTCCCGACAATACCCGCCCCCATATTGTTCATGTCTCAGGAAACCTCAGCATGTCGGGTGACCGGCACTTGTACGGCATTATTTTTGTGGAGGGGACGTCGGTGTTTCTGGACGGGGCTGTCCGGGTCCACGGCGTGATTTATGCCCCCAATGCCACGGCAGCCACCGTCATAAACACGGCCGGCAGCCCGAACGAAATGTCGGT
>DATHSR010000047.1:0-8061 GCA_035464035.1 Desulfotignum sp.
TTTAAAAAATACAGGTAATCCTTGGGCCGCATCAAGGTGTTCAGACAGATGGGAACCGCCCCGGTTTTAATCGCTCCCAGAAACGCGGCCGGATACAGTTCCATATCCAGCATAAGCAGCGCCACCCGGTTTTCGATGCGGACACCGGATGCCAGCAGGGCGTTGCCGAACCGATTGGCTTGTTTTGTCAGTTCCCCATAGGTCAGTTTCCGGTCTTCACACACCACGGCTACCTTGTCTTCCCGGCCTTCCCGGATGTTGCGGTCCAGAAAATAATCGGCTGCATTAAATCTTTCCAGTCCATGATATTCGAGTTCCATAAATCACTTCCTCCTAAATAATTATTTTTCCAACACAGGATGGAAAAAAAGTTTCAGACTTTTTTCTTCAGTTTTACCGGGTGTGGTCAGCCATGATCCGACAAAGAAAACAATTCCGGCAACAATGAACGATGCCAGAAATCCGTTGAGCTGGAACATGAAATCCTGGGGAAAGAGAATCATGTTTTTCCCCCCCAGGACAAAGAACAGAATGTTCATGAAAACACCGGCCAGGGTGGACAGGATCGCACCGGCTGCCGTAGCGCGTTTCCAGTAGTAGGCTCCCCACAGGGCGAAAAAGGTGACGGCCACGGTGCCGAAAGCGATGACGGACAGTTCCGCCACCGGCGTGGTCGGATTCCAGGCGATCCACACGCACACCGCCATGATGATGGCCACAAAGATTCTGGCAAAGGTGATGTATTCCGATGGCTGGGTCTTGGGCCGCATGGTTCTGACCACATCCAGCGACAGGTTGACCGCGTTGCCGAAAACCAGGCCGTTCACCGTTGACATGGCTGCAGTGAACCCGCCGGCCACAGCCAGGGCCGCCAGCCAGTCCGGCATGGTGGCGGCCGCCACCAGCCCGTAAATTTTATCCGCCTCCACCCCCTTGAGCCCCGGTACGATGACATTGCCGGCAACGCCGATGAGGGTGGGCATGGTAATGACGAACAGACAGATGCCGCCAAAGGACAGGAACATGGCTTTCAGACCCCGGACCGACCGGCTGGAATAGGCATGCATATAGGGCTGCGGGAAACACACGCACCCCAGGGCCATGGCCGAGGCCATCCCGAAAATCATGGGATAGCTCCACACCTTGCCCCCGGCCCAGCCGATCTGAAACAGGTTGGGATGTTTGGCCAGGACCATCTCCATGGTGGGAACAAACCCGCCGTTTTTCATCATCACAAAAAAGAACAGCACAAACACCATGACCGAAAAAAATACTCCCTGGATGGCATTGACCCAGGCCGCCCCTTTCATTCCCCCCATCATGAGATAGATGGCGATGAAAAACGGGACGAAAAACAGGCCCACGCGAAAGGAGATGATCCCGTCGCTCATGGCTTCCAGCATCACACCGATACCCTGGATCTGGGCCACCACATAGGGAACCGAGGCCACCAGCACCACCAGCACCAGAATGATTTTCATGGGCGTGCCGTAGCGCTCACCAAACGGGGCACCCATGGTCATCCATTTTCTGGCCCGGCCTAAAAGAAAGGTCTTTTTGTGCATGAAATACCATAAAAACCCCAGGGGGACCAGGTTGGCGGTGAGCACATACAGCGACCCATACCCCAGGCGGTACCCGAAACTGGACATCCCGAACATGGAAAACGCGCTTAAAAAGGATGCCAGCAAGCTGAAAATCAAGACAAAATATCCCAGGCTGGAGCCGGCCACAAAATAATCATCCGCACTTTTGGTGAATCCCTTGCGAAACGCCACATAACTGATGAAAACAGATACGAAACACAGACTGGTAATAATGATGACAGCGATCATATGCGGGTCTCCTCTGTATCGATTTTTCTCAGGGCTTCCACGATCTCTTCCACATCCCTGTCATACAGTGCCAGATCCGTCTTAAACAGGTAAATCCACTGCAGGACAAACAGCAGCGCCCCGATCATGAGCAAGAAAAAAGCCCAGGAAGGCATTCCCATGATCAGGTCCACCTCCCCGTAGCGGCCATACCCGATAGGGCACCAGCACAACACCGTAAGAACGGCAAACACAATTAAAAAACCCAGGTTCTTTTTCCTGTTCGCTTGTGCGGACATCTGTTTTCCTCCTCGTACGAAAAATTAAAGCGTTTATGAAACTGCCTGTTTATCAACCCGGGTTTTCGTGCGTGTGAAAACCGGGTGTGTTTCTTAATGTGTGTGTTGTGCGCTGTATCGGTTCAACGTTGCTATTCATACAGAGCAATTGGTGTGCCATGATTGCGGCAAGGATGGATTACGGCGGAAAAGCCCGAATGTAAAGGCTGGTTTCAAGATAGAAAAATATCCGGTTCAACACAGTTCGGCGAAAAACCGGAAACAAACGTTGCAGACTAGAAAGTTTGTTTCATCCGGAGGCCGGAGACAAATTGTATTTTCGGATTTTCTTTCGCAGCGTGGGGAGCGACACCTTCAGAATCCGGGATGCCCGGGTCTTGTTCCACTGAACCGAATCCAGCACCGCCTCGATATGGCGTTTTTCCACCTGGGCCAGAGACTGGGAGGCCGGATAACGGGTCACCCGGGGGGCAGTACCGGTCAGCAGTGCGTCCAGGGTTTCCACAAGGATCACATTCCCCCGGGACCGGATGGCTGCAGAAATAATCACGTTTTCCAGTTCCCGGACATTGCCCGCCCAGGTATGGGATTCAAGGCGTTCGATGCACCCGTTCTGCAGCTGCATGGGTTTTACCCCCAGGTCATGGGCACATTTGCGGACAAAATGATCCACCAGCAGCGGGATATCCGATAACCGGTCTTTCAACGCCGGCAGGGAGATGGTCACCACCTTGAGCCGGTAGTACAAGTCGGCCCGGAATGTTTTTTCCTTGACCATTTGTGCCAGGTCCTGGTTGGTGGCGGCGATGATCCGGCACCGGGAGACCAGATTGCGGGTCCCGCCCACCCGCATGTACTCTTTTCTTTCCAGAAACCCCAGCAGTTTGGCCTGGAGATTCATCGGCAGCTCCCCCACCTCGTCCAGAAAAAGAGTGCCGTCCCCTGCCAGTTCTATTTTACCGGGCCGGCAGATCACGGCTCCGGTGAACGCTCCTTTTTCATGGCCGAACAGCTCGCTTTCCAGAAGGGTGCTGACCACGGCGGAACAGTCAAAAGTGACAAAGGGTTTGTCAGAATCCGGGCTGCTCAGATGGATCCGCCGGCTCACCAGCTCCTTGCCCGTGCCGGTCTCACCAGTGATCAGGGCCGTAGCCCGGTTCTGGCACAGCATACCGATCATCTTGAACACATCTTTCATGGCCCGGCTGCTGCCCACGATCACACCCCGGTCAAATCCGGCCGGTCCGTCGGAAAACTCCGCGTGTTTCCGGTCTACTTCCAGGCTTTCAATGGCTTGTTTTACGGTATTGTCCAGCTCCAGGGCATCCAGGGGTTTGTGAATGTAATCATAGGCCCCCAGTTTCATGGCCTCGATGGTGGTTTCCATGTCCTGGAATGCCGTGATCATGATGATCTTTGCCAGGGGGTTGACCGCTTTCATCTGTCTGAGCGCATCCAGGCCCGATCCGTCCGTAAGCCGGATATCAAGAATCACCACCTGAGGATTGACCTTTTCAAACAGAACCACCGCCTGTTTCACCGTAGCCGCCGTATGGACCGTGTGCCCTTTTTCCGACATGAACATGGAAATGGATTCCAGGATGGTGGGTTCATCATCCACAATGAGCAGGTCAGCCACGGGGTCCTCCTCTAAAGGGCAGCCACACGTCAAAACAGGTACCGAAAGGTTCCCGGCTTTCGACCCGGACAAGGCCGCCGTGGGCCTGGACAATCTGTTTGACATTGGCCAGCCCCAGTCCGGTTCCCATGGTTTTGGTGGTATAAAACGGCTCAAAAATATGGGGGATCAGGTCCGGAGGGATGCCGGTGCCGGTGTCCGCCACCTGTATGACGGCAAAATCCGACCCATCCTGAGTGTGGATGCCGGTGGTGACCATGACTTCCCCCCCTGCCGGAACCGAATCCAGCGCATTGAGCAGCAGATTGATCATCACCTGTTCGACTTTTGCCCGGTCCGCCATGATCCGGGGCAGTGAGGTATCCAGCATGACCCGGCATTCCGCCTGTATTTTGCGAAATTTCACCTCCAGCAGGGTGACACAGAAATCCACCACCGCGTTGATATCCACCTCCTCCGGGGTCAGGGAGATGGGTTTGGCAAAATCCAGCAGCTGCTGGAGAATGGTTTCCAGGCGCTGAATTTCAGTCTGTGTGATCTGAAGACGCTTCTGGTCGTTACCGGTGAAGGGGTTGTTCTGGCCCAGGATCTGGAGGTTCATCTTTATGGAAGACAACGGGTTGCGGATCTCATGGGACAAAGATGCCGTGATCTGACCGATATAGGCCATGCGCTCCATCTGGCGGCTTTTTTTCTCCATTTTCACCCGCCGGGTGATATCCCGGACAATACACAGGGTGTAATCCCTGCCTTCAAACCGGGACGGCCGGAACCCCATCTCGGTGGGCAGGGCCTTGCCGTCCCGTGTCAGACGACGGTATTCAAACGCCGCTGACACGGTATTGTCACAACGGTTCCGGGTATCGGCCTGCCGGATCGAATTCCTTTCTTTTTTGTGGACAAAATTCAAAAACGAGGTGATCAGGATCTGTTTCGGATCGTCAATCCCGTGCATCTGGCAGAAGGCCGGATTCACAAACGCGATGGTTTCCCCTTCCAGCACCAGGTATCCGTCACTGATCTCTTCCACCAGGGTTTTATATTTGTGCTCGGATTCCTTCAACTGGGCGGTCCGGGCCGCCACATCCCGCTCAAGCCGGTCGGCATATTCCTTGAGACAGGTTTCATGCATTTTCTGAAAATGATTGGAAAATCGGTGAATGGTATAGGCCAGACAGGTGTTCACCTGCTGGATGTTGCGGCACAGAACGGATCGGGGGGATTCATCCACCAGGATCGGGACAATGATCTGCCTGAACAGCTCGAACGCTTTTTGGACATCATCCAGCGGGAATCCCGCCTCCAGGCGGACCTCGGTGATCTCTTTGATAAAAAGGTTGATGCCGGTGTAATCATTGTCCGCCAGAACCTGTGCAAATGCGTCATAGGCCCGGGCCGTGGTCACGGCCAGTTCATCCGGATCCCTTGCCGCATAGTTGTCGGAAACCTCGGTGAACAGCCGGTCCCGCCAAAGGCGGATGATACCGTCCCGGTGGCGGGACAGCATCTGACCAAAACTGAACCCTGTCCCTCCGGCTGCCCCATTTTTTGAAACCACCCTGTGGTCCCCCACGGCATCCCCTTTCTACAATACAAAAGAAGCTGCCCCTTTCATAACAGGTCCAGTGATTTCCGTCAAACCCTTCACACGGGCTGACCGATTTTCAGCACCTTTCTGGCATATCGGATACTTTTCTTACAGGCGGCCATTTGTTTTTCCCTTGCCACCTCCAGGGAATCAGCTCCCATGTCCCACTCGATCTCAAAGGTGATCCGGTCGGTGGGGGACTGATCACAGATTGTCTGAAGGGTTTTGAAACAGTCGATGTCGCCGTCGCCCAGGGCCACACCGTGGAACCGGATACCGAACTGATCCCGGGTCAGCTTGTGATCGCAGAAATGGTTGCAGAAGGCGTAAGGGGCCAGTTTTTCCACGGCATGTTCCGGATTTTCCAGCACCCCCATGGAATTCACCGTGTCCACACACGCCCCCACCAGAGGATGGTTCACCTGCCGGATCACCCAGAGGATTTCATCGGCAAAGGTTTCGGTATGGTTTTCCACGGCCAGCCGGATCCCGGTTTTCTCCAGCACGGGCAGGACAGCGGTGATCTCGTCGTGGACATCGCACAGCTGGCGCATGACCTGCGGGTGAAAACAGGAGCCGTAAAGAGGCCGGGGCCGCCGGATATCCAGGCTCAGCTTGGCCAGGTCGGCCCCGATCTTATGGGTGATATCGATCCCTTTTTCCAGGGTGTCGGTGAGCCGGGGATCAAACTCCTCGTCCCGGGAAAAATTATACTCCAGATACAGGCCATGATCCTGTGCCGCTTTTTTCACTGCAGCCAGCCGGTCATCGTCCTTGGTTTCCAGGTCGCAGCCGGTGATATGCAGCCCGTCCAGGCCCCATTCCACAGCCAGGTCCATGAGTCTGAACAGATCGATCTCCTTGGGCCGGGGATCGGCCTGGATGCCCCAGTTCTGGCCCAGCCCCCACAGATGAAGGGTGTAGGTATGAAGTCCGAGTTTCATTATTTTTTTCATTACATGCCTCCTGCCGGATTTTCTTGAATACGGGTCAACGCATCATCAGATACTTTCGAGCAACGATCATGCCAGCACATCATCCGGCCTGATTATAATATAAATTAACATTTAATTTCAAATATTTATTGCTATAATTCCATGCAGGTTCCGTTTCCGGACAGATTAAACAATTTTTATTTTTCAGGATCAGGAATCAAAATTATTTGATTTTTCCCCCTTGTCAATCTTTGGCAAAAACGATACGGTTTTGCAGCAGGTTCAGGCAATCTTCAAAGGAGGTGCCATGATCCGGAAAAATTTTCTGATGCGCCATCCAGACCAGGATCCGGCCGACGGTGATCCGCACCGGATTTTTCTGACCCCGGCACAGGCGGTGGATGCCGTTGCCCTGGATTTTCAGGCCTACGGTCCACAGCCGGATCTTTTCAGGCGCATTGCGCCCTTGATACTGGGCGAACAGTGCCGGATCACCCGGCCGGACGAAAATGGAAACAGGGTATCGATACTCCGGGGGAATACCTTTTATCCGGTGAGTGACCAGAATCTGGGGTACTATCTGATTCATGTGCTGGAAACCGCACCGCTGGGTCTTAATACTCTGGCTCGTATCTGCGAAATGGTCTTCCAGACGCGAACTGCTGTTGGATATGACAGCATCGGCTGCACCTCCGGCATTTGGGTTCACTCCCAGATGGACCGGTTTGTCTGCCGCCAGTGCGGAAAATGCTGCCGGACGCTGAATTTTGAAACCGACTGTGAGGCATCCGACCTTCGCCTGTGGCGGGACTTAGGGCGATCCGATATCCTGGCATGGGTCCTGTGCCGGGATACGGCGGCCACCACTTCCGGCGGGCTTTACCGGATCTGGGTGGATCCGTCCACCGGAGAAACGGCCCGGACCTGTCCCTGGCTGGCACCTTGCCCCAGCCGGCCGGACCTTTTCGCGTGCACCATTCACGACATCAAGCCGGCAGTGTGCCGGCAGTACCCCTATACCGGCAAACACGCTGCCATGACCGGGTGTGACGGCCTGTTTGCCCCTGAACCCCTGGCACCCCATGACCCGAAAGGCCGTTTATGAGATACCTGTTATTGATCTGTGTACTGCTTTTTCCTTCAACCGCATCCGGATTCGACCCTTTGTCATGGTCAGGCCCGCCGTCATGGTCAAAGGAGAAAAAAGTGTTGATGACCAATGCCGCCGGACTGGGTTTCATCACCGCCTGGGGGGTGATGAACTGGGACTACTTCTCCACCACCCCGTCGGCAAAAAACGAGGGCTGGTTTTCCAGCCATACCAAAGAGGGGGGCGCGGACAAGCTGGGGCATTTCTATGCCAGCTATGCCCTGTCTTACTTTCTGGCACACACCTATGAAAACTGGGGATATTCCCGGAAAAAAGGACTTGAACTGGGAGCGCTGTCTTCTTTTGCCGTCATGAGCTGGATGGAGCTGGGGGATTCTTTTTCCGAATACGGATTTTCCTATGAGGATTTTCTGATGAATGCCCTGGGATGTGCGACGGCCTGGTTCATGGGTTCCCGGCCGGAGCTGGAAAGAAAGCTTGACTTCAGGATCGAGTACCGACCCCGTTTCGACACTGCGGATGTGTTCACAGACTATGACCGCCAGAAATTTCTGATGGCACTCAAGCTGGACGGGTTTGACCGGGTCACCCATCCGCTGCTTCAATATATGGAGCTGCATCTGGGGTATTACGCCCGGGATTTTTCTTACGGTGCCACCCCCCGTCGGACACTTT
>DATHSR010000048.1:0-4538 GCA_035464035.1 Desulfotignum sp.
GCCCTGGACGCATCCCGTTTCACCATTATGGCCTGTCTGGCCGGGGCGGCTGCCGGAGTACTGCTGTATGCCGGTCTGCTGACCCCGCTGCTCAGGCAGACCATCGATCTGGCACTTTCCGTGAAGATGGTATGTGCCTTAGTATTTATCGCCCCCCTGTCCGTATTGATGGGCATGCCGTTTCCCCTGGGCCTGCGCCTGGTCCGGCAGCTCAGCCCGGAGAACATCAGCTGGGCATGGTCTGTCAACGGGTGCAGTTCGGTGATCAGCGTGGTGCTGGCCGCCATCCTGGCCATTGAGTTCGGGTTTGTGACGGTCATGGCGGCGGCCGCCGGCTTGTACGGCACGGCCTGGGCCGCCACAGCACGGTTACCAGCAAAATGAACCGGGGCAGGAAAACAGAAACCCGGTGAATTATCAGAGAGAGGGGTCCGTCAGGTTAAACCCGAACCGGTACGGGTCGGTATCATCCACGACAAACTGATGAAATCCGGTGATCCAGGCGTTGCCCGATATTTCAGGGACAATGGCCGGCCGCCCGTCTACAACGGTTTCCGCAACGATTTCTCCGGTGAACTGTGTGCCGAAAATACTCTGGTACACATAGGGCTGGCCTGGTTTCAGAAGGCCCTTGTGATGCAGAAACGCCATTTTGGCACTGGTGCCGGTGCCGCAGGGGGACCGGTCAATCTGACCGGCACCGAACACCACGATATTTCGGGCGGGTGCGGTGTTCTCGTAAATTTCAGTCAAGGCCACCGCAGCCGGTATGTCCGTGCCGGGACAGGCTGCGGTGAACTGGCGGTTGACTGCGGTTCTGATGGCAAGGCCCGCCTGTTTCAATGTATCGATGTCTGCCGGTATCACGGAAAGCTTGAGGTGCGCCGCATCCACCAGGGCAAAATAGTTGCCACCATAGGCAATGTCCACAGGGATGCTGCCGAAAGGGGGCACGGAGACATCCATGGATTCGCAGAAAAACGATTCCCGGTTGCGGATGGTGACCCGGGATACCCGGCCGTTTTCCCGGAGGGCCCGGGCATGGATCAGGCCGGCAGGGGTATCCAGAGACAGGGTCAGTTCTTTGTTTTTGTCGGTGTCATCTATGGTGAGCATCCCGGTTTCCAGCAGAACCACCACAGCACCCATGCTGCCGTGACCACACATGTCCAGGTATCCGCCGCCATCCATGAAAATCACCCCGGCATGGGCACCCTCCGAAACCGGTTCCGTAAGAACCGCGCCGAACATGTCCTGGTGCCCTCTTGGTTCCAGCATGAGCATCCGCCGGATGTGATCCAGGTTTTCAGACAGCCAGATTTTCTTGTGGATCATCTGTTTTCCCGGGATATGGGCGATGCCGGACGTGACCACCCGGGTGGGCTCGCCCATGGTGTGGGTGTCAACTGTGGTGATGCTGCGGGTAAAATGCATGGTGGGTTCCTTTAATATAAAACTGGTTTCCAGACGGGTGCTGCCTGGAAACCAGTGTGAATTTCACGGGTTTCGTCAAACCTGTAAACAAAATTTGACCCTGCCCGGTCACCTGAGGGCAAACACCTCTTCGGGCAGCCACAAAACGATCTGCGGGAACAGCAGAATCAAGATGACCACAAACAGCTGGATGAACAGGAACGGCAGAATCGACTTGTAGATATCGGTCATGCTCACTTCGGGCGGCGCCACCCCCTTCAGGTAGAACAGGGTGAACCCGAATGGCGGCGTCAGATAGTCCATCTGCACCTGGGTCATGAACAGCACACCGAACCAGACCGGGTCATACCCGAGCTGCACAATGATGGGTAAAAACACCGGCACCGTGATCATGATCTGGGTGATTTCATCCAGGAAAAATCCCAGAACAACGAGGGTAATCAGGATGATACCGAATATGATCACTTTGCTTTCAAGCCCCAGCATCATGTCCCCGATCAGACCCTGGCCCCCGGTGCGGAAAAAGATACTGGTAAAGCAGGCCGCACCGAACAGAATCCACATGATCATGCCGTTGATGGCCATGGTTCGGAAACAGGCATCTTTGAGTACTTCCCATGACAGGCGTCGATTGATGGCGGCACTCAGAACCGCGCCACCGGCCCCGACCGCTGCCGCTTCCGTGGGAGAGGCAAGGCCGGCGAAAATGGATCCCAGCACAGAGGTGATAATGAGCATCGGCAGCACCAGGCTTTTGGCCAGCTTCAACTTCTGGATCAAGGGTACCCGGTCTTCTTTGGGCAGAGCCGGACCCAGGCTGGGATTCAGATAACAGCGGATACCGATATAACTCATGTACAGGAACACCAGGATCATTCCAGGAATGATGGCCCCGGCAAACAACCGTCCGATGGACACCCGGGCGATCATGCCGTAGATGACCAGCGATACACTGGGTGGAATGAGCAGGCCCAAGGCACCGCCGGCCAGAATCGGACCGATGGCGATGCTTTTGTTGTATTTCATTTTAAGCATGATGGGCAGGGCGATAATTCCCATGGTCACCACGCCGGTGGTGCTTACCCCGGACATGGCCGCGATAATGGCACAGATGGCCACAGTGCCCATGGCCAGACCCCCGTTCAGAGACCCCAGCAGCTGGTGCATGAAAGTGTACAGGTCATGGGTCACCCCGGATTTTTCCAGCACACAGGCCATGAAAATGAACAGCGGCATGGCAATGAGAATGACGTTGGTCATCATGCCGAATGTATTGGTGGCCACATAGGGCAGGCTGTCAAATCCGATGAAGATCCAGGAGGCTATGATGGAACTGCCACCCAGGGTAAATGCCATGGGGAACCCGGAAATCAGCCCGATCATCAGGCCGGAGACAAGAACGATGATGGGTAGCCATTCAAATGTCATGACATCTCCTTTCCGGTCAGAGCGAATTTAACCGTGCGAATAAAATCGGCCAGTCCCTGGAGCAGCAGCAGTAATGCTGCCACCGGCAACGCTATTTTCAGCGGCCATAACGGAGACCCCCAGGGAGATGGAGATACTGTCTGGTTCAACTCCACAGCCCGGATAGCGAGTATGGTGCCGTAATAAAAGATGGCCCCGATGTACATGAAAAAAACCATATATGTCACACTATCGATGATCGCCCGGATCCGGGGAGAAAACTGAAGGTAGATAATATCGATCTTTACGTGTTGTTTGTGCAGAAGAACATAGGCCCCGGCAAGCACAGAAAAGAATCCAAACAGATGCATGCACAGTTCATGAATCCAGATGGTCGGAGCGTTGAATAAAAAACGCAATGCCACTTCAATGAGCAGTACGGCCATGATGATCAAGATCAGCCAGCTGACCAGTTTCCCGCTCCATTCGCTGATACTGTCGATGAATGCCAGGACGTGTCTCATTTTTTACCTCTTTACATGATCGATTGACATCTGAAACGATAAAGCCCCCAACAGTTAACGAGGGAGGCTTTATCGTTTCTTTGGGCTTTTTTGTACAGACTTTTCTTACAATTTGAGCGCTAGTTTGCCCAATAACCCATTTCCATGGCCCATTTTTCAACGGTTTGGAAAATTTCGCTGAAAGCCTTGTCATTCATGTATTTTTCAGGGATGACTTTCCGGGCGGTGCCGGCCAGCTTGACGGCATCTTCTTCAGACCATTCAATGATTTCAATGCCCTGTTTTTCAACAAAATCCCAGGCCTTGGCAATCTCTTTTTCCGCTTCTGTCTCGTTTCTGGTGGTGCCGTTGGCTACCGCACTGGCCAGAATGGTTTTCAGATCCTGGGGCATGGCTTCCCATTCTTTCATGTTCACGATCAGTGCATCCGCAGCCGGTCCGACAGCGGTGGGGTATTTGATCCAGTATTTGGTCACTTCATGGAAGCCCATGGCCACCATATCTGCGGCATGAGAAAAAGTGATGGCGTCCACAGCCCCAGTGGAGAGCATGGTGTAGATTTCATCTCCCGGGACCCAGATGGTGCCGGCGCCCAGTTCGGCCAGCTGCAGCGCGATCAGTTCAGAAGAACGGAATTTTTTGCCCTTGATATCATCCACCCCTTTGATGGGAACCTTGGAGATCATCAAGTTGTCCAGGGTCCAGTAAAGGTTGCCCACCAGGTAGACCCCATGTTCGGCATAGGCGTCTCTGAGGATTTTCATGATCTTGCCGCCTTCATATTCTTCGTATAGGTACCGCAGTTCGGCAATGGAATGCGGGGCTGCAAAACAGTCGCCATGCATAAACGCCACAGGCAGCTGTCCGGGGAAATATCCAGGCCAGATAAAGGTGGCTTTCATAATACCCATGCTCACGGCTTCCAGCTGTTCGGGCACCGGAACTATGGCACCCGGGGAGCTGGGGGTCATGACCAGCCGGCCGCCTGACTGTTTGGTCACTTTTCTGGAGATATCGTTGATGGTATCCCAGCTGATGCCCGAGGACAGCCAGGATGACGGCTGCCATTTAAATGTCTTTTCCGCTTTGGCCTGCAGGGGTGCCGCAGCCACAAGCATCACACTGATTGTTAGCACCATCAGTCCCTGAATCAGCCTTCGTCCTTTTTTCATG
>DATHSR010000049.1:0-3214 GCA_035464035.1 Desulfotignum sp.
AATGAATGATTTTTTACACAGCCTTCGCAACGGACAGGCTGACAAACCCCGCGCGCCCAAGACGCGCAAAAACTATGACAATTCCTATCAATACAGCAGCAACCCCAGATTCCACTCCTACGGTGGCAGCGGATATCAGAATCCCAGAAATCCCAACATGAAACGCCAGCCGCTTCCCCCCGGCCCCATGGGAAACCAGCTCCCGCCGGAAGACCCGGGCATCACACTGCTGGCAGATGCCATTGAAAATCTCACCCACCATGTTGAGATCCTGGTGAAAAACCAGGAATACCTGACCAGCGTCCAGGAACGGACCGCCGACATGATGGAGCGGCAGGCCTATGCCATCGAACGCATCGTCAGCCACCTGAGACTGGAGTCAGGGCCGCGGCACGAAGCGCAATCCGAGCCGGCCCCCTGTTTTGAGCCCCGGCAGCCGACCGGAGAGATCCGTGAACCGGCC
This sequence comes from Desulfotignum sp., assembly GCA_035464035.1. Classification (GTDB taxonomy): domain Bacteria; phylum Desulfobacterota; class Desulfobacteria; order Desulfobacterales; family Desulfobacteraceae; genus Desulfotignum. The sequence goes on from DATHSR010000049.1 coordinate 464, forward strand.
CTGGAAGACCGGCAGGACCCCATGGACACCCAGCCCCAGGTTGATGAAATCCATTTTTCGGAAGACACCGGCGGGCCTTCTGCCGATGCTGCACCCGCACCCCATGGCCGGGTGATCCGGAAACGCAGGAAAACAGCCGCCGAAAAAAAACAGCCGCTGGCCGCCGCACCCGGCACCCCCCTGCTTGCCAGAGACGAAGTGATGAATATCATCCAGACCATGCGCGAACAGGGGGCCACCTACGACCAGATCGCCAGACACCTGGTGGATCTGGGACAGCCCACCTTTTCCGGCCGCGGCGAATGGCATGCCCAGACCATTCACCGGCTGTGCGGCAGAAAATAACCGGTTTCACGTCCTGTCTGAACAAAACCACCGGCATCGGAAAAAGCAGGGTCTTTTTTCGATGCCTCAGGGCGTGAGCCGTTCCAGGTAAACATCCCATTCCCAGGGCAGCAGCTGTTTTTTTTTGGTATTGCAGGTTTTGCAGCAGGGCACCAGGTTGAATTTCTCCGATCGTCCTCCCCGGGCCAGCGGAACGATATGATCCATGGTCAGTTCAGCAGGATCAACCTGCCGGCCGCAGTAATGGCAGATGCCGCCGGACCGCCTGCGCTTCCACCACTGGCTGTTCCGTAGCTTTCTGGCCTTGGCCCGCTCCTTTTTGAGTGCGGCCTCGTCCAAAAAAAAACCGGATCCATGGCCTTCAATACCCGAATTCATTCAGGATCCGCTGGTTGCTCACCCAGTCTCTGGTGACCTTCACGAAAAGCTTGAGCAGCACTTTGGTTCCCAGCATTTTTTCCATATCCAGCCGGGCCAGGGTGCCGATGCGGGACAGCATGGCCCCTTTCTTGCCGATGATGATCCCTTTTTGCGAATCCCGCACCACATGGATACTGGCATGGATCAGGATCAGCTTTTTTTCCACCACAAAGGCATCCACGGTCACGGCGGACGAATAGGGGATTTCCATGCCGGTCAGGCGAAACACCTTTTCCCGGATAATCTCTTTGACCAGAAATTTTTCGGTCACATCGGTAAAGGTTTCTTCGGGAAACAGCCGGGGCCCTGCGGGCAGGTGCTTCTCCACCTCGTCCATGAGCTGTGACACCTGCATGTTCTGCCGGGCGGACACCGGCACCACCGCCGCAAAATCATACAGGGGGGAAAACGTTTCCACCAGTTTGAAAATCGTCTGCTTGGCGGCGACATCTATCTTGTTCAATGCCAGGATCACCGGTTTCTTCACCTGATTCAGCCGGGAGATGATCAGGTTTTCAGCGGCATGGTTCCGGGAAACCGCATCCACCATGAAAACAATGAGATCCACGTCTTCCACAGCCTGAAGGGCCTGGTCCACGATACGCTGATTGAGCAGGGTGCTGCTTTTGTGGATGCCGGGGGTGTCCACAAAAACCATCTGGGAGCCTTGCCGGTTCACGATCCCCAGGATCCGGTCCCGGGTGGTCTGGGGTTTTTTGGATGTAATGGAGATCTTCTGCCCCAGCACCTGATTGAGCAACGTGGACTTGCCTGCATTGGGGGCGCCGATGATGGCCACAAAACCGGCCCGCATCTCCTGGGTCGGCTCAGACATCGGAATCCTCCTTGTCCGCCTGGTACCAGTCCAGCAGGCGGGTGATCTCATCGAGTATGGTTTCTCTTCCCAGCCGGGTTTTGGCGGAAAACACGATCACATTGCTTCTGTCCCGGCCCATCCGGGCACTGATGATCTCTGCCCGCTGCTGCTGCTGGTTTTTGGACAGTTTGTCCGCTTTGGTGAGCACCACCAGATAGGGCATGGCATGGTCGGTCAGCCACCTTGCCAGGTCGAACTCCTCCTGCCGGGGGTCCCGCCGGATATCTAAGATCAGCACCAGGCCCAGAAGATTGGACCGGTTGCCCAGATAAGTCTCCACCATGGGCTGCCAGGCGGCCCGGACCTTCTTGGAAACCTTGGCATACCCGTATCCGGGCAGGTCCACCAAAGACAGGGTGTCATTGAGCAGAAAAAAATTGATCAGCTGGGTGCACCCGGGCCGGGAACTGGTCTTGACCATGTCTTTTCGCTGGATCAGCGTGTTGATCATGGAGCTTTTCCCCACATTGGACCGGCCGGCAAAAGCGATTTCAGCAAAATCATAATCCGGATACTGGTCCGGTTTCACCGCGCTTTTCACAAACTGGACATCATGAATTTTCATGCGCGTGTCTTTAGATAGTTGGCCAGGCGGTCCATGCCCCGGGTCAGGTTTTCCAGTGAATTGGCATAGGAAAGCCGGATGAACCCTTCGCCGTTGGCGCCGAAATCAATGCCCGGTGTCACGCCGACATGGGCTTTTTCCAGGATGTCAAAGGCCAGGGCATAGGAATCCATGGAGATATGTCTGACATTGACAAAAATGTAGAACGCCCCGGTGGGGGGCACCTTCACCCCCAGTCCCATCTCATCGAGCCGCTTGAGCATGTAGAGCCGCCGCTGGTTGTATACCTGCCGCATGTGCCGGGTCTCTTTGCCGGCCTCTTTGAGGGCCGCCACACCGGCCAGCTGGGTGACGGAATTGGCACAGATGAAAAAATTCTGCTGGAGAACCTGCAGGGCCCGGACAAAGGGGAATGGGGCAATCAGGTACCCCAGGCGCAGGCCGGTCATGGCAAACAGCTTGGAAAATCCGTTGAGTACAAAGGCATTGGGCGTAAATTCCAGTATGGAACGGGCCTGTCCCTCATATACCAGGCCATGATAGA
>DATHSR010000050.1:0-2626 GCA_035464035.1 Desulfotignum sp.
GGGAAGGGAATATCCCAGCCCCACATACTGGTCAAAACACACCACCGCATCCCGGGGGATCTCCTTTCGGATCCCCAGCCTGGCAGCGGTTTCCTTTGCCAGTTTATAAACGATCTCCTCCTGGACCGTTTTTTCCCTGGATACATTCATGCCGCTGACCGGGATGCCCGTGTCCATGGCCGTCATCCCCACCACCATGCCGGCGTGGGTTCCGGCAGAGCCGGAGGGCACCACCAGGTGATCGATGTTCAGGTGCAGATCATTGAGCTGGGCCATGGTTTCTGCGGCACAGGACACATATCCCAGGGCGCCGATGGCATTGGAGGCCCCGCCGGGAATGATATAGGGCTTTCTGCCTTCTTTGGACAGTCCGGCTGCCTTTTTTTCCATGGCCCCCATCATGTCGGTGCCGCCGGGCACCACCTGGATGCTCTTGACCCCCATGAGCTGAAACAGAAAATTGTTGCCGCTGGCATCGGTCCTGTAACTGCCCTTCACCCGTTCCTCCAGGATCAGGTGGCAGTCCAGGCCCTCTTTGACCGCCCATGCCAGGGTCAGGCGGCAGTGGTTGGACTGTACCGCACCGCAGGTGATGATGGTGTCCGCCTTTTTCTCGATGGCATCGGCAATACAGAACTCCAGTTTCCGGGTCTTGTTACCGCCCCCGGCACCTGGCAGCAGGTCATCGCGCTTGACAAACAGGTTGACGTTTCCTCCCAGAACCCGGCTCAGGGCAGGCATGGGTTCGATGGGGGTGGGGGTGTGAATGTATTTTCTTCTGGGGAATCGTGTAAAATTCATGGGGTTTCCTTTTCATTGTTGTCTGGGTGTTGGACGATCCGAACGCCTGTCGGATTTATTCAGGGACGGCCGGCCGCCTGCACCTGCCCGGACCGGACCGTTCAATGATATTCCACCCGTTTTCCCAACGGGGCGAAACAGACCATGGCCAGCCTGAAATGGGCGAATCCAAAGGGAATCCCGATGATGGTCAGGCAGAGGGCTGCGCCGGCCAGGATATGGGAAATGGCCAGCCAGATGCCGGCCAGAATGATCCACAGAAAATTGGCCAGCCCGGTGCCCACCACACGCGCCTCGCCCAGGTCCCTTGCGTCCACCAGATCCTTGCCGAAAGGAAAGGCGGCGAATCCGGCGATCCGGAAGGCGGCCCAGCCGAATGGAATGCCCACCACGGTAATGAACAGCAGTCCGCCGGTGAGAATCCACAGCAGCCAGGAGAAAAACCCGCCAAAAATAAACCACAGGATGTTCAATAACAGGGTCATGACCGTTTCCTTATTCCACCGGGGTTTCGTTCCAGGCTTTCCGGCTTTTATTTATTTTTTTGACCACCGTCTGCCAGGTGCCGGTTTTTAAAAACGATTCCTCATACCGTTCCAGCATCTGGCAGAACAGGTCCCAGGGAACCGTAAACGACAGTTCATCGGTTTTGAAAAATTTTCGGGCGGATGGGTCCCATCCGCCCAAAACAGCCCGCTGCTCCCCTTTTGCCAGATAATGAAAAGGCCAGGCCACCAGACTGCCGCAGGCCGCGCTCCAGGGAGAGGCCACCACCTGCGGATCATTGGTGACAAACGTGGCCAGCTGGTGCAGGCCGCTCATGGATTCGGGCCTGGCAAAAAAACTGACCTGCAGCGGGATCCGGTCCGGCTCAAACAGGCTCAAGGGTTTGAACACGCAATAGGGAGAAGGCGCCGGTGCCGGGTCCACGTAATTGAACAGTTTTTCCAGATTTTCAGGAGAATCACAGTAAAATTCGCCCTGCATCCGGTCGGGAATCCCGGCGGACACGTAATGGATAATGGTGTGCACCTGGGGCTTGGTGAACCCCAGCCAGAACGCCGCACCCGGACACCCGAAATGGCTTGCGGAAAACCAGGCACAGGATTTTTTCTTTCTGGCCAGCCAGATCTTGCCCAGGGCACAGGAAAATCCGCCGAAAATTTGTGCCCAGTCCACTGCATTCTGCCGTTCCTTCTCCCGGGTGGGCAGATCCATGGGATCCGGGCTGTATCCAATGTCCGGTTTTTCATGGGTAAAATACAGTCCCATGGGATCCTCATCCAGACCCAGGGTTTCCAGAAATCGTGGCAACACCTGAATAATGGTATGGTCCATACCGCCTCCTCTGTCTTTAAAGACCCGGCCGTGCCCGGGACATCGTCACTGTATGGCAAAAGTAGCACCCGGGATTTTTTTTGTCAAACCCTGGTTTCCCGGCACCGGCATATGTGAATATCGGGCGTCAGATACAAAAAACTTGATTTTGACCGGGTATCCCTATAGCCTATGCAGGTTATTAATGTTGGGAGAACGATGTCATGAACGTTGACGGCAAAGAGATGCGGCCCATCTGGTTCAACCCCGATACCCGGACCGTCCAGGTCATTGACCAGCGGTTTCTGCCCCACCAGATGATCATAAAAGACCTGACCGATGCGGACACGGTGATTGCCGCCATCCAGGAGATGGTGGTACGGGGCGCCCCGCTTATCGGGGCCACCGGCGCCTTTGGTGTGTATGGGGCCCTGGTTCACAAAGACAGCCGGGCAGAAGATGATCTTTGGCTGTCAACCCAGTGCGAGCGCCTCCGCCTTGCCCGCCC
>DATHSR010000051.1:0-2776 GCA_035464035.1 Desulfotignum sp.
CGGATGCAAAACGCCCTGTATCACCGAATCCGCCATGCAGCGGACAAACTTTTCTGGATCTCAAAGACCTTTGTCAATGCCGTCCCGGACCCCCGGCTTTCCAAAAATCAGGTGGCCGGATTGCACCGGTGCCTGTCACAGGCCATGCATCAATGCATGGAGAACAGGCGCATCCGGATGGATCAAGCTGCCGCCACACTGGCGGCTCTGAACCCCGGTGCGGTTTTGAACAGGGGATACAGCATCACCCGGACCCTGCCGGACAGAAGAGTGATCCTGGATGCCGGCATGGTTGCCGTTCAGGATCCCATTGAAACAATTTTATCCAAAGGACGCATCCTTACGCGGGTGGAGAAGGCAATTCATGGCGAAAATGACGTTTGAGGCGGCTTTAAAACAGCTGGAAGACATTGTAAAGGAGATGGAGTCCGGGGATCTGCCCCTGGAACAGGCCTTGAAAAAATACGAAACCGGCATTGAAAAGGTCCGGTACTGCATGGCAATTCTTGACAGCACTGAAAAGAAGATCACCCAGCTGACCCGGAACCTGGACGGGTCCCTATCTGAAGCGCCCTTTGACCATGACTGATCCTGCTTTTGATCTGTGCGCTTTTCTAGAAGAGCAACGGGATTTTGTAAACAGTTATCTTGAAAAGATTCTGGGGTCCTTTGACCCGGGACTGGAACTGATCCAGGCCATGCGTCATTCCCTTATGGCAGGGGGGAAACGGTTGCGCCCTGTCCTGGCCCTGGCCTCGGCCCGGGCCTGCGGCGGGGATGCCCGTCTGGCACTGCCGGCTGCGTGTGCCCTGGAAATGATTCATACCTATTCTTTGATCCACGATGACCTGCCGGCCATGGATGATGATGATCTGCGGCGGGGAAAGCCCACCTGCCATAAAAAATTTTCTGAATCCACGGCCATCCTGGCGGGTGATGCCCTGCTTACCCATGCCTTTTATATACTGTGCCAGCCCCATGTCCTGTTTGACAAGGTGCCCGATTCCGGCGTGCTGCTGAAGCTGGGGGCGCTGATCTCCCTGGCTGCCGGGGTGAACGGCATGGTGGAAGGACAGATGCTGGATATGCAGTCTGAAAGCCAAACCTTTGGCAAGTGGAATAAAAATGAACTGCTGGAACATCTTATTAAAATACATGCCTTGAAAACCGGCAGAATGATTTCGGCAAGCGTGGCCGCCGGTGCTGTGAGTGTGCGGGCACCCGAAAATTTCCAAAAAGATCTGTCAGTTTATGCCGACCACCTGGGCCTGGCGTTTCAGGTCATGGATGATATTTTGAACGTGGCAGGGGACCCTGATAAAATGGGAAAGGCGGCCGGATCAGACCTGCAAAGAGACAAGCTGACTTTTCCGGCCATCCTGGGTCTGGACCGATCCACAATTTTTGCCCGAGACCTGGTTGATAAGGCCCTGGCAGCCCTTTCCGGATTTGACTGCCAGGCTGATCCTCTCAGGGCCATTGCAGGATATGTGATCAGCCGGGACCGTTAATTGGAAGACAACACAAAAAGAGCTGGACAATGGGTGAATATATAATTGACACGATTGCAGACGATCCGGATTACATCCAAAAAACGCTTCAGCAAACAAGGAAAGGTCATGGCGCTGTGGATCTGTTGAAAAACATCAATGATGTCCGGGATTTCAAGCAGCTGTCACGGGATCAGCTTCCGGAACTGGCCCGCCAGATCCGGGATCGGATCATCCAGGTGGTGTCAAAAAACGGGGGACACCTGGCATCCAGTCTGGGGGCGGTGGAACTGACCCTGGCCATCCATTTTGTGTTTGACCTGCCTGAAGATACGTTGATCTGGGATGTGGGGCATCAATCCTATGCCCATAAACTGATCACCGGCAGAAACCGGCAGTTTGACACCCTGCGCCAGTATAAAGGCATTTCAGGATTTTCCAAAATCAGGGAAAATCCCTGTGACGGGTTCACGGTGGGTCATTCATCCACCTCCATCTCAGCAGGACTGGGGATCTGCTGTGCCAAGCATCTGAACAAAGATGACTCCCATGTAATTTCAGTGATCGGGGATGGGTCCATGACCGCCGGTCTGGCCTATGAAGGACTGAATCAGGCCGGAGATCTCAAACGCAAACTGATCGTGATCCTCAATGACAATGACATGTCCATTTCCAGGAATGTGGGGGCCCTGTCATCCTATCTGAGCCGGACCTTTTCCGCCAAACATCTTCAGACCCTGCGCAACCAGTTGGGCGCATTTTTAAGATCGTTGCCAAAGATCGGTGAAGATATCTACCAGATCGCCAAACGGTCTGAAGAATCCTTTAAAACCTTTGTGACGCCGGGCATGTTGTTTGAAGCCTTCAACTTTGATTATTTCGGTCCCATCAACGGACATAATCTGGATCACCTCATCGACATTCTGGACAATATCAAAACGGCGTCCGATTCCCCTGTACTGCTCCATGTGACCACGGTCAAGGGCAAGGGATATGCACCGGCGGAAAAAAATCCGGTATATTTCCACGGGGTGGGCGCATTTGCAGTGGATACCGGCAAAGCCAACGGAACCGCCGGCAACGCCCCCACCTATACCCAGGTGTTCGGGGATCAGATGGTCAAACTGGCAAAAGCCCACCCCAAGCTGGTGGCGGTGACCGCCGCCATGCCGGAAGGCACCGGGCTGATGGCGTTCAGTGCGCAGTTTCCGGACCGGTTTTTTGATGTGGGTATTGCAGAGCAGCATGCCGTGACCTTTTCCGCCGGTCTGGCCGTCAAAGGAATC
>DATHSR010000052.1:0-1523 GCA_035464035.1 Desulfotignum sp.
CAGACGTTCCACGGTCAGGCACCACATTAGCACCACAATGGGCAGCAGCATATAATACCCGGCCTGGGCCGACTCCCTGAGTTTGGGCAGTTTGGTGATTTCATGGGTATATTCCAGTTCCGGCACCCGGCAGGCCAGCCAGATCAGGATCAGATAGGCAATCACGATCAGCGGCGCCACAAAATAGATGGCGGAATGGCCTGCGACCGTCTTGATCCACCCCAGGCCGTAATAGGTGATCCCGCCTAGAATGATCAGGGTCAGGACGGTCAGCACAAATGACAACAGCTTTTCCATGACGGTTCTGGTCACCGGTTTTTCCATCCCCTTGAGGCCCATTTTACAGGCTTCCAGGTGGACGATATACACCAGGGCGATATAGGAGATGATGGCTGGCAAAAATGCATGCTTGATCACCTCCACGTAGGAGATGCCCACATACTCCACCATGAGAAAGGCGGCGGCCCCCATGACCGGCGGGGTGAGCTGGCCGTTGGTGGATGCCGCCACCTCCACGGCCCCGGCTTTTTCGGCCGAAAATCCCACCTTTTTCATCAGCGGGATGGTAAAGGTCCCGGTGGTGACCACATTGGCAATGGAAGACCCGGACACCAGCCCGGTCATGCCCGAGGACACCACCGCGGCCTTGGCAGGCCCCCCCCGCATATGCCCCAGGCCGGCAAAGGCGGTGCGGATAAAATAGTTGCCGGCCCCGGCAGATTCCAAAAGCGAGCCGAACAGCACAAACATGAACACCATGCCGGTGGACACCCCCACAGCCACGCCGAACACCCCTTCAGTGGACAGCCAGTAGTGGGACATGCCCTTGGACAGGCTGGCACCCTTATGGGCGATGACATCCGGCATGTAAGGGCCGAAAAAGGTATAGATGAGAAACACCATGGCCACAATCATCAGGGGCGGCCCCAGGGCCCGGCGGGTGGCCTCCAGCAGCAGAACCAGGCCCACCACGCCCACGACCAGATCCAGGGTGGTGGGGTTGCCGGGCCTGCCTGAGAGCTGGACGTAGAAAATGAACAGATATGCCGAACAAAAGGCTGCCACCAGTGCCACAAACCAGTCCTGAAGCGGGATATAATTCCGGGGAGAAGACTTGAATGTGGGGTAGGCGGTATAGGAAAGGAACATGGCAAATGCCAGATGGATAGCCCGGGCTTCGGTATCATTGAGCACGAAAAAATTGAGAATAAACGGCAGCGGGGATGCATACCAGAGTTGAAAGATCGTCCAGATCAGCGGAACATAGAACAGAACATTCTTTGAAACCGAACCTGAAGGATTTCTGGCACCGGTTTCCACTTCGGCCACGATTTCGCTCACATCACCGGGATCAACCTTTTTATTTGAAGCGCTCATGGTGACAATGCCTCCCAGGAAAAGAATTGTGAAGCAATAAAAACAAAATAAACGTGCACAGCTGTCAGATGCCGGGCACGTTTATTTTGTCGGGTCTGAGAAAATTACATCAGGCCGGCTTCTTTGAAATATTTCACAGCACCTTC
>DATHSR010000053.1:0-4828 GCA_035464035.1 Desulfotignum sp.
GGATCTCATCTCTGTTGAATCCCGTCGCATTCATGATGATTTGAATCAGCTTCTCCGTGAGATCGTCACTCTCAGGTTGTTCAACAGATCCGGGTGCGACCGGTTTCCGGAATTCAGGAGGCTCAAAACCGCCGAACATGCATTTGATGACACTTGACAGCTCACCTTCTTTGAATTTCGGGTTAAGCTCCCGCCGGATGGCTTCCAGAATGTTGGACTTGAGAAACTGGCCGGAATTATCCATCACAAACCGGTTGATTTCCCTTTGAATGATCTGTTCCATGGGAGTTGCATCTGAAATACCGGGTTTTTGCGGCTGTAAAGCCAATGCCGGGACGTTTTGAACAGGTTCTAGAATCTTCCCGGATGCAGACAGGAAAAGGCCCTTTGATTCTGGTTCTTCCTTGAGATGGCCTTGCACAGAAAGCTGGGCCAGTGCGGCCTTGAAGGTCGATGCCTCTGCGGAGCGAAGACATGTCTGGATACAGGATGATCCCGGAAGCGTGTCTGCAATGAGATTGCTCAATACGTCACCCGGTCCCACCTCAACAAAAAGCCTTGCCCCGTATGTATTCCAAAGAAACCGGGCATTGTCCATCCAATGGACCGTGGATTCCAGGTGAGCCATGAGGATTTTTTTAATCTCTCCGGGATCTGACGGATAGGGTATCCGGGTCGTGTTGGAGATAACCGGAATCTGTGGGGGATGAAATGCAATGTCGGCAATGTATGCGGCAAGTTCATCATGGATGACCTGCATGGCAGGAGAGTGAAAGGCCATGCTGACACGCAGAAGGGTGGTCCGATGGCCCATGTCCTTTAATTTTTTGCAAAAATTTTTCATCTCTTCTGTATTGCCGCTTAAAACAGTCTGAAAGGGTGAATTGATATTGCCGATGTGGATATCATTGTAATCACGGGTCATTTTTTTTAAAATATCCAGAGAGGCGTCCGTGGCGGCCATGACACCGGGATCGATATTGGCGGCAGCGGCCTTATCCATGCACAGGGCCCGCTTGTTTACGATTCGAAATCCGTCCTCAGAGGAATACACACCGGCCAGACACAAGGCCGTCAATTCGCCCAGGCTGTGACCGGCCACGGCCACAGGACGGATACCGAGGCTGATGAGACATCGGGCCATGGCATTTTCCATGGCGAACATGGCAGGCTGCTGCCATCGGGTTTTCTGAAGATTTTTTTCCTGATCATGGAACATCAGGTGAAGCAGGTCAAAATCTGCAACAGCGGCGGCCCGGTCCATCCATTTTTTGATGATGGGAAAGGACGTATAGAGTTCTTGTCCCATTCCGCTGTACTGTGCCCCTTGTCCGGGAAATACAAGGGCAAGGGGCGGCGGAGCCTTCAGTTTCTGATGATCCGGCTCCTTTGCCGTCTTTTGCGCCTTGGGTGAAACCATGACCGTATCCACTTCGTCCATGGACTGCTCCACCTGCACCACATAATTGGAACCGCCGAACCCGAAAGCATTGACTTCCATTCTTCTGGGCCCGCCGGCGGGGCGCTTCCAATCCAGCGGGACAGAAGAGATGATAAGACCTGATTTTTCCAGATTGATTTCCGGGTCCGGATGCCTGTAATTGAGGGTGGGCGGGAAAATCCCCGATTTCATGGCCGCAACCCCCCGAATGAGGCTGCTGAGACCCGAGGCACCCAGGGTGTGACCGATCTGGGATTTGAATGCAGTGAGTACGGTAGGTCTGGAGGAATTATAGAACGCCTTGAGGGCACGGACCTCTTCCAGGTCTCCCTGCCGTGTGCTTGTGGCATGGCATTCCACAAGATCCACTGCATCAGGCCCATAAGAAGTCTTTCTGAAAGAGGCACGAACGGCCATCTGCTGGGAAACATTGGAAGACTCCACCATCCCCAGGTGGTTATTGCTGGCACCCATGCCGGTCACATATGCATGAACAAGAGCCTTTCTTGCACGGGCCAGGCTTTCCCGCTCAAGCACAATCATTGCGCCGCCTTCACCCAGGACCATGCCGTCTCTTTGTGCATCAAACGGGCAGGATGTTTCCCGGGCGGGTCTTTCCCGTCCGGACAACCCGTAAAGTGCGTCTAGGGCGGAGAATTCCAGGAAATGCAGATGGCTGATCGTATCCTCTCCCCCCCCCACCACGGCGGCGTCGATGATTCCATTTTGAATCATCTGGATGGCGCTGTGAAGTGCCACCAGTGAGGTGGCGCAGGCGGCTGAGACAGCATGGCTGGGCCCCATGAACCCGTACTGCTTGCAGATAAAACCGGCGGCGGCACAGTTGAGCCGGCCCAGCAGGGTGGTGTCGTCCGGAGCCATGCGCCCGGACTTTATTTCCTGTTCGATGGCGTTCTGTTGATCCGGTGTTAGATCTACGGCCCTTTTGATGCCAGCCAGGATGTCGTGAACATATGCCCGGATAATGATATTGGGGAGCGTCCCTGCCGCCTCTCCCGAATTCTGGGAAATGAGGACGGCGATCCTCTCCCGGGGGATATCCGATGTCAGGATGCCGGATGCCCGGATGGCCCTGTCCGCAAGCCACATGGAAATCCGCGTGGCCTGGGTCATGCTCCTGAAATCATGGGGTGGAATCCCCAGTTCATTGCGGTCGATGGGAAAGTCCAGAAAAGCACCCACCTTGCAATAGGTCTTGTCAGGAATATGTGGCTTAGGGTCATAATACAGTGCGTGATCCCACCGTGATGACGGAACTTCCGTGATACCGCTTTTCATGGCCAGGCTTGCCGTCCAGATTTCCTCGGGACTCTTTCCTAAGGTATTCACGATGCTCATGCCGGTGATGGCAATCCTGTCCTGAAGCTCCTGTTTGGGAAAGGCCCGGGTCAAGGTATTTCTGACTTCTGAGGCAGGAATTTTTAATGGTGTTTCCATGGACCTTGCAACCGGCTGATGCAGAAAAAGAGGGCCCCAGGCCAGTTCACGGTGAAAGGACTTAAGGTTATCGACGCTGCGGATAAGACCGGCGCAGGCGCCGCTCATGAATTGTCCCCGTTCCAGGCAGGTTTGCTCATCCAGAGGTTTTCTTTTCGGCCCGTCCATTCCCCGGGCCGCCGTGAACAGGCTTCCAGCCGTCATTTTTTCCATTCTCTGCCTGAAAGAGATCTCATCACTGCGTCCTGCGGCAAACTCCCTTTCCAAAGATAAAATGGACTCCATTCCCGGGGTTTTCAAGGACCTAACCCGGAGGCCGGTATCCCGGCCAGAAACAACGGTTCCCGCCAAAGGTGATTTCAGGATCATCTGCTGATAAAGCGGGGACAGGGCGCCTGTTTCAACAATCTCTTGAGTCGCCAGATAGGCGGTACCCATCTGGATGCCGTCTGCGCCAAGCATGGCTGCCATGAAGGCCGTTTCCCGGTTGAAAATTCCTCCGGCAAGGATAATGCGGCAATTTTGAAACAGGGATGGGGTGCGCCGTTTCATGTCCAGTATCATCTGGGAAAGGGTGAGTGTGCTGTGCGGCCCCACGTGGCCGCCGGCTTCATAGCCCTCACAGATCACATACCGGACACCGGCTTTCAGGGCAAGCGTCAACAGCGCCTCATCCGGTGCGATATACATGACATCGATGCCGCATGCCATCAATTCTCTGACAGCGGAAAGATCCCCCCCTGCAATCACTGCAAAACGGGGCCTGTGCTTTTTTATCCAGGCCAGATGCAGTCCCCTGAAAGGGTTTTCCGCCAACGAGACCACATTGACCGCATAAGGGCGCGGCCCCATGATCTTCGGCAGGGTCCCCAGCCTCTGGTCCAGCGTCTCTGCGTTCATCAGGCCAAGAGCGATGGTGGGTAATCCACCGGCATCGGCGACCCGCAGGGCAAACTCCGGGATATCCGTGATCCAGGACATGGCGCCCTGAATAAAGGGGTACAGGGTTCCCAGCTCTTTGGCCACAGGACTGTCCAGAAAACAATTCTTTTTTTCCTCAGCCAGGCTGCATAACTGATTCATTTCTTTTATGAACGCTTTCACAGCCTCCCCGGTTCCGGTCCCGAACCGGTTTACAAAGGCCTCGGCAAAGGCGGCTTCCACACCTATTGGAATGATTTCGTCCTTGCTGAAACGGCTCTCTAAGGGATGAACGGCCCCGGCAGTCACCCGGCTTACAAAGGAGCGGCGGGTTTCCTCCATGCCCGCAGCGTCCCAGAGCGAGTCCTCGTATGCCTTGATTTCCTTGAATGCCAGAGAATTTCCCTTGTTGAACAGACGGCAGGGGACCTGAACATCCAGGCCCACCAGGTCGGTGGCATCCGGATGGAGCCGGCCGAGTCGCTCCCGCTGGAAATCATCAACGGCAACCCTGTCCGTCAGCCAATGGGCACTCTCAAAAACAATCGCGGCTGCCCCGGTGGACAGGAAGGCCGCGGCTGCTTCAGGGATAAAGACGCCCCCCCAGATGAGAATATCAAACGGCGTTGCAGAGGATCTTTGTGTTTCCCTGGCCATGGAATAGAGCGTCATGGTTGTTTCACGGCCCACGAATCCTGCGGCCTCACATCCTTTCAAAACGATGCGCCCTATGTCTGAGCCGGGCTTCAGCATCTTGGTTATGAGAGCGGTGTCCCCGGTGACGGGAAAGCAGTCATGATTTTTCGACATTTCCCCCAGCTTGTTTAAAAAAAGGGCGGTGTCTTCCTGAGAGAACCCGGGGGGGCACTCTACCCAGAGGGTTTGAATCCCTGTTTTCTTTAATGTCCGCCGTAAAGACGAATCCATCATGGCTGCGGCAGAAATTTTGATATCCCGGACAAGACTGTCAGGGTCTGTTTCCCTTAAGCAGGAAGACAGGCCGTCTGC
>DATHSR010000054.1:0-1608 GCA_035464035.1 Desulfotignum sp.
GGTCATGCCGGTGTTGCCGGCTGCAAGGATATCATTGATTGAATCACCGATAAACAACACCTGTTCCGAAGGAAGCGATAATGCCTTAAGGGCCAGGTTCAGGCTTTCAGGATGCGGCTTGAGCCGGGATATGTCCTGGCGGGACAGGACAATTTCAAAAAAACCGGTCAGGTTGAAACGGGACAGGATGCCCTGGACGGCTTGCCGGCCGCAATTGCTCACAATTCCCAGGCGGTATCCCTCCCGGGCCAGTTCAGTCAGCACCGATCGGGTCTCCGGATAAGGCTGCCACCGTGTCATGGCATCCTGATCATACCGGTCATACACGTCATCCAGCTTTGCCAGAAGCGTTCGGGCATCGTCCGCCGCACCCCGGCCGATCCACTGATCCGTTATCTCCCGGGTCAGGTTGAACAGGCTGACATAACTGGGTGGATCGCCATAGCAGGCCATATCCATGCCGGCATCTGAGAGAATGGCGCAGATTTCCGGGATGGCCTTTTCCAGGTCCCATTGAAAATCCACCAGGGTCCCGTCCAGATCGAACAGCACGGCCTCAAATTTCTTATCCCCTGCGGCAGCGGCCGGGGAGAGCCGTTCGATTTTGAAATACACGGGCCGGAACCAGTCGGTGCAGCCGGCAATGGCCATACCCGGGCGCCGGTACCAGGCATATGAAACCCCGTTGATGACGGCCAGGATCTCTTTTCGAAGATCTGCCCAGGCCCAGTGGCAGAAATTATCGGGCATGCTGAATTCAGAAGTAACGAAAAACACATCCCCTTCCTGGAACGTGCTGCAGGGCCGGCTGTGTTTCATGGAATCGGTCATATACGCATCAATAAGATCCTGGTTGACGGTTGTTTTGATGACCGTAATTTTACAATTAGCAGAAGGCATCATGGCCGCCTTTCGTGAAAAGCGTTTATTTTGAAGGCGGTTTTCAATTCAGTCCGGATTTGAGTTTTTCCAGTTCCAAATTGTCCCAGCGCCTGAACAGGTCATGTTCAATACCGATATAATCCAGCACTTTTCCCACGGACTGGTTGATGATGTCATCTATGGTCTCGGGATGGTGGTAGAAAGCCGGTACGGGCGGCACAATGTGGGCGCCCATTTCCGCAGCCAGGGTCAGCAGTCTCAGATGGCCGACATGCAGCGGGGTTTCCCTGAACATCAGTGCCAGCTTGCGTTTTTCCTTGAGCTGAACATCTGCGGCCCGGATCAAAAGGTTTTCGTTGTAGGAATTGGCGATGCCTGAAAGTGTTTTTACGGTGCAGGGGGCAATCACCATGCCCATGGTCTGAAATGACCCGCTGGCAACCGATGCGGCAATGTCTCTGTTGGCATAGGTGACATCTGCCATGGAAAGCACCGCATCCACATCATAACTGGTTTCAATCCTGATATTGAGTTTTCCCGCGTCTGACATGATCAAATGGGTTTCAATGTCAGTCTGCCTGAGGACCTCAAGCAGCCGGACACCGTAAATGACGCCGCTGGCACCTGCGATACCCACAATCAACCGTTTTTTCATGATAACCCCCTGTTTTTATTATGATGCTGGCTTTTTTTCGGCGTGTGAGGCTTTTTCCAGCAGGTTGTATC
>DATHSR010000055.1:0-3701 GCA_035464035.1 Desulfotignum sp.
AGTCTGTTTCAATCAAAATGATGTAACACATCTTTCAGATGGGACAGCCAGATCTCCACAAAGGAATCATACTCAGCCGTACCTTTCATAACGGTGTGGCAGTCAATCCCGGCTTCTGAAAGAATAGATTTCCAGGAATCCTCTTCATCGCCAGCCATGTCATTTTTGGCATGATCCCCGGCCACGGACATGAATGGCAGCAGCCACGCAGTCTTGATTTTCTTTTCCGCCAGCCAGGAGTGAATCTCATCGATCTCCGGATAGCCTTCCACCACGCCGATGAACACAAGCGGATCCCGTTGCTGGGCCTGGAACATCAGGGCCGGATAAAACGCGTTGCTGGGGTGATGGGTGCCATGCCCCATGAAAACAACGGCATCTTCTTTTTTCCGGTCTGCGGGTATCATGTCAAACAGTGCATCCACTGTTTTTTCCATGGACGTCTGGGTGGCCAGTAAAGGATGTCCCAGAATGATTTTGTCAAACTCCCCCATGGATTTGAACGCCCTCACCACCCGGGTCAGGTCATGGTATTCGGACCCGCCAATGGTGTGAAGACTCTGCACCGCAACATGGGTGAACTGTTCATCCGCCATCCTGGCCAAAGCCATGGCCGGAGAATCCAGGTGTTTTCCCTCTTTGGCCAGTTTATGCCGGATGATCCGGGAGGTGTAAGCCCAGGACACCGGAATGTCCGGGTATGCGGCTTTGACCTTCCGGTCGATATTGTCGAGTGCCGCCTGGGCACCGGGGTCGCTGGTACCGAACGCCACCAGCAGAATACCGGTCTTTTGTTCCTTGTGGGCGCCATGGTGGCCCGCAAAGCCCACGGTGGCCGCAGCCAGTAACAGTACTGCTGCCAGAACTGCCGGAATCAGTTGTTTCATCATTTTTTTCATTTTTCATCTCCTCCTTGGAAAAAGTTTCGTCCGAGGAAAAACAAAAATCCCCGGACCATCAATATGATCCGGGGATGCCCTGATTTATCCTCAGATTGAAAAATCCCTTGTCCACGAGAATTTTTCCACGCTCAGATCTTAAATCGTATCTATTTTCGATCCAGCGCCGGCCGGATACCCCTGACAGGGGTCCAGCCGTTTTTCCAGGCAGGTCTTCTGACTTTCGGATCTTCCTGTATTGCTGCGCCTTCCCAACCGGAGTCATTCCGGTCAGTGGCATTCGTGCAGCCCAAGTCCCCGATTACAGCGGCGGGCCCGTCCCGGATTTACACCGGGTTCCCTTTTCATCCACACATGTGGAACCTGAAAAATTTATGTCACTCAATTTTCCTGCGTCACAATAAACTAAAATAAACAACGCAGGGTTGTCAACATCAAAAAACGATGTTTCAGCCTTGTCCACACCCTGTTGCCTTGCCGGCCGGAAAACAGGGATCAACCCTGATCTGGACAAGATACACGGGTCATGGCATTCAATTGAGTACTGAAGGCTGACGGGCTTCAGTAACACGCAGCCAGAGACAAGACCCTTTCAAGGCGTTCCATCAGAAATCCGATCACTTCCGGATAATGGGCCAGACCCTTGAACAACGGTTTCTGCCCGTGCAGCACCATCGGGCAGTCCACCTTGAATCCCATGTTTTCCAGAACCGTTCGCCAGCTGTCTTCAGAGCCCATCAGATCCTCTCTGGCATGCATGCCGGCAAAATACATCATGGGGATGATCCGGGCCTGTCTGAAACGATCGGCCAGGCCCTGTTGCCGTATGCGGGCAAACACAGCCTCATGATCCGGAATCCCTTCAATGGCGGCTGCCAGGACATTGGGATACCGGTCTCTCACCAGTTTTTCCAGTCCCAGGTACACGACATTCACGGGATCGGCGGCCAGAGGCGTGCCATGCAGGGCCAGCAGGTTCAGTCCCTGTTCCGGGGGCAGAAAACCGGAGGACAGTACTTCCAGGGTCTGGGTAATGAATTCCCAGCGGTGAAACAGGGTTTCCCCCATAAACACCCGGAGACCGGGAAAATATGCACAGGTTTCCGCCATCTGGCAATATTCGGTTCCGGGAAACACATGCAGCGGCTGAACCACCGCCCTTCGAAACCCCTGTGCCTCAACCTGGGCCAGGGTCTGCTGCAGGCTGGGGAGCCCTGTTTTTTTCCGGATAATCTCCGATGTATAAGCCCAGAAGATTTCATGGTCGGGACAGACTTCCTTCAATCGGGCCTCAAAAATATCCAGTGCTGATCTGGCCCGGGTGGTGGAACCGAAAGCGGCAATCACGACAGCGGGTTGCGCCTTGAGCTGCGGCAGCTGCATCTTGCGGCCGATGTATCCGTGCGGGTGCATATTTCCTCGACATGTTCGGGTCAGTATCTAAAATCTGCCATCATGTGTTACACGTTATAAATGAAGACGCATGGTGCTCCCACAGGCCTGTGGGTGAAAATCCCCATCACCTTTGAATTGAACCCTTAAGAATGCAATTCATTTCACGGTTCATTCAACTGGCGCACCGGAATCCGATTCGCTGCCAGGTGGGCTTTTACCGAGGAGATGGGCACTTCTTTCCGGTGAAAGATGCCGGCGGCCAGGGCTGCATCCGCCCCGGTCTCCCTGAACACCTCTGAAAAATGCTCCGGGCTTCCGGCACCGGAAGAGGCGATCACCGGGATGGACACCGCCTGTTTCACCGCCCGGATCAGTTCCAGGTCAAACCCGGCCTTTGTGCCGTCCCGGTCGATGCAGTTGAGCAGAATTTCACCGGCCCCCAGTTCCTCGCAGGCCCTGGCCAGGGTCACGGCATCCAGGTCCACGGCGGTCCTGCCCCCCTGGACCGTGCACTGATACCAGCAGAACGATTCGCCATCGGGACCGGGGATCCGGGTTTTGATCACATGGTGGCCGGCCGCATCTTCCACTGCACCCACATACACCCGCCTGGGATCGATGGAGATCACCACGGCCTGGGCCCCGTAAACCCGGGAGATCTGCTCGATGGCGCTGCTGCCGGTTTTTTTGCCGGTGTCCACAAAGGCTTTGGCAATATGCACGGCATCACTGCCGATGGAGATCTTGTCCGCCCCGGACCGGAAATACCGGTCCGCCACTTCCAGGGCCGTGTAGTGCCGGCCATTGGCATCGGTGTAATCCTTGATGCCGCCGCCGATGGTCAACGGTACGAACACATTTTTGGAGGTTTCTTCCAGCACCGTGATCATGGGCAGGTCTGCCAGGGGAAAATCCCGGAACCCGGTGATGTTCAAAAAGGTGATCTCGTCCGCCCCTTCCTCGTAATACCGCCTTGCCAGATCCACAGGTTTACCCAGATTCCGGACACCGCCTCTGCCCGCCGCATCCCCCTTTTCTCTGACATCATACTTGTCTCCCTTGGTCACCACCAGGTCCCCCTGATCATTGGACCGCACATCCAGGCAGGCGATGATCCGTTTTGACAGGCCGCATCCCGGAACATCCACCCGGCCTCTGGGCGTGAAATCGGACAGCTTGATGAAATTTTCCAGCAGCTGCATGCCGTGCTTTCCGCTTTTTTCCGGGTGAAACTGGGTGCCGATGACGTTGCCCTGCTGAACCGCGCTGGCAAATGCATAGTCATAGGTGGTGATGGTCAGCACCACGGCCGGATCATGGGGAATCAGGTGAAAGGAATGCACAAAATAAAACCGGGCATCCGGGTCAATCCCGTCCATCAGGGGAGAGTCCTGTTTGAGATGAATG
>DATHSR010000056.1:0-10923 GCA_035464035.1 Desulfotignum sp.
GTATCCGTTTGCACCGCTGGATGCCACGCTGTCCATGTCTCTGGTATCTGCCATCAGCCCGGCGGCCCTGGAAAAATATGGGGAAGATGTCCGCCAGCATCCGGTGGGACCTGGCCCCTATGTTCTCAGTGAATGGGTCAAAGGCGACAGAATCGTGCTGACCCGGAACGAGACATACTGGGGGAAGATGCCTACCGTGGATAAACTGACCTTCAAGGTGATTCCTGAAGCCACCACCCGGGAAGCCATGCTCAGAACCGGTGAAATCGATATCTGCTATAAACCGCTGCCGTCAAATGTGGCAGCCCTGGACCAGATGGACACCGTTACCGTGGAAATGCCGTTGAGCACCCGGACGATTTTCATGGGCCTCAACACCCAGAAAGGGGTGACCATGGACAAAAGAGTCCGGCAGGCGTTTAATTATGCCGTGGATAAAAAAGCCATCGTGGACCGGATACTTTTCAATACCGCCGAACCCATGGACGGGCCGGTATCTCCCAAAGTGTTCGGATACATGAAAATGGACGCCCAATACGACTATAACCCGGAAAAAGCCAAGCAGCTGCTCAATGATGCCGGCTTTGATTTTTCCATGACCATCAACATGAGAACTCCCAACGGCCGGTATCTGTTTGACAAACAGGTCGCAGAAGTGGTCCAGGCCTATCTCCAGGCCATCGGTGTGAAAGTGGAACTGAGAACCTATGACTGGCCTACGTATATCGCCGGACTGCTCAAACCCCTTGAAGAAACAGAACTGGAAGTTTTTCTTCTGGGCTGGGGGCCTCTGTTCCTGGATGCAGATATGGGACTTTACGGTCAGTTTACCACTGAAGTCAACCCGCCCAAGGGACTGGGTTCTGCGTTTTATTCCAATCCCGTGTATGACGATATCATGAAGGCATCCAGAAAGGAACAGGATACCCAGAAAAGGCTTGTCCTGCTCAGACAGGCCTCGGAAATGGTGTGGAAAGACTGCCCCTGGATCTGGCTCCATGTGGAAAAATTTGTTCTTGCCTATTCCAGCAAAATCAAGAATCTGGCGGTTACGCCAACAGAAAAGTTTTTCCCCACCTACATATCCATGGAATAACGGTCAGGCATGCTCCATTTCCTGATCAGACGGTTGCTGTCCATTGTTCCGGTGCTTCTGGGGATCTCCCTGCTGCTGTTTTTGATGCTCAGGATGCTCCCTGGAGACCCGGCCCAGGTCCTGGCAGGCCAGATGGCCTCGCCTGAAGATGTCCGGATCATCCGGATACAGATGGGACTGGACCAACCGCTTTATATCCAGTACGGGGTATTTTTGAAGCGCTTGGTCCACCTGGATCTCGGCGTGTCCGCCCGGACCCAGAATTCGGTGACAGCTGAAATCTGGGCCCGGTTGCCCAACACGATTTTACTGGCCGTATGCGCCATTACCCTGGCCTGCATGTTCGGTATACCGGCCGGTGTGATTGCCGCCATCCGGCCCTATTCCTGGACGGATTACCTGGTGACCTTGGCGTCGCTGTTCGGGATCTCCATGCCCGTGTTCTGGCTGGGGCTCATGCTGATGATCCTGTTTTCCATCACCCTGCAGTGGCTGCCGGCCGGTGGCATCGGTACCTGGAAACATCTGGTTCTGCCCTCTATCACCCTGGCTTCTTTTGTGGTGGCATTTATCGCCAGGATGACCCGGTCCTGCATGCTGGAGGTCCTGTCCCAGGATTATGTGACTACGGCACGGTCCAAGGGGTTGAAAGAAAAAGTGATAATAATCAAGCATGCCCTGAAAAATGCCCTTATCCCCATCATCACGGTGGTGGGGCTGCAGTTCGGGCTGCTGCTGGGAGGGGCGGTTTTGACCGAAACTGTGTTTGCCTGGCCCGGTCTGGGCCGTTTGATTGTGGATTCCATCCTGGCCAGAGATTACGCCATGATTCAGGGCAGCATACTGATTTTCGGGCTGCTGTATACGCTGGTGAATCTTCTGGTTGACCTGCTCTATGCCTTTGTGGATCCCAGGGTGCACTATGACTGATATGAAAGATGTGGATAAGGGACTGGAATCAGATGAAAATACGGCCTCCGGCAGCCGGGGATGGGCCAAGCTGAAACGGAACCGGGCTGCGCTGGCGGGGGGTATGCTGCTTTTGATCTACCTGGTGTGTGCCCTGGGGGCTCCGGTTCTGTTCAAGGGGGACCCATCGGCCCCTGACCTGATGCATTCCCTTTCTCCGCCATCGCGCGCCTATTTTCTGGGAACCGATGAATTGGGCCGTTCCATTCTGGGGCGGATTCTTTATGGTGCCAGGGTGTCACTGCTGATTGCCGTGGGGGTTGTGGGTGTGGGCCTGGTGATCGGGGTGCCTGTGGGCCTTGTTTCCGGCTATTACGGCGGGAAAACCGATTTTATCATCCAGCGGTTCACAGACATGATGCTGGCATTTCCGGGTTTTCTGCTGGCTCTGGCACTGGTGGCCATTCTGGGGGTGGGACTGAAGAACACTGTGATCTCCATCGGAATCAGCATGATACCGTTGTATATCAGGCTGGTGCGCGGGTGTGTGCTGACAGTCAAAGAAGAGGTGTATGTGGAGGCGGCCAGGGCCTGCGGCACCAGGGATCTGAATATTATCAGACGCCATATTCTGCCCAATGTGCTGGCCCCCATCATCATCCAGACCAGCCTGGGTATGGGAACCGCCATATTGTTTGCCGCCGGCCTGGGATTTCTGGGGATCGGGGTGCAGCCGCCCACACCGGAATGGGGCTCCATGCTGGGATCTGCACGGGCTTATATGATGGGAAAACCCCATGTGGCCACATTTCCTGGCATAGCGATTTTTCTGGCTGTGTTGAGTTTCAACCTGCTGGGAGACGGTCTCAGGGATGCGTTTGACCCGCGGAGCCGCATATGAATCGATCAGAGGTGCCCCTGCTCAGTGTCAGGAATTTGATAACCAGTTTTCACACCCATGACGGCATTGTCAATGCAGTGAACGGGGTTGATTTTGATATTTTTCCAGGAGAGACGCTGGGTCTTGTGGGAGAAAGCGGGTGCGGCAAAAGCGTGACAGCCATGTCGGTGCTCAGACTTTTAAATCCATCCAGCGCCACGACACGGGGCGAGGTGATTTTCAAGGGGGAAAACCTTCTGGCCATGACCCCTGAAAAAATCCGCTTGATCCGGGGCAGTGAGATTTCCATGATTTTCCAGGAACCCATGACATCATTAAACCCGATTTTGACAGTGGGTGAGCAGATTGCAGAAAGCCTGCGACTGCATGAAAAACTGGATCAGGAAAAAGCGTGGGAAAAAGCGGTCCAGATGCTTAAAATGGTACAAATTCCCTCTCCGGAGATCCGCGCAGGTCAATATCCCCATAAATTGTCGGGGGGCATGCGCCAGCGGGCCATGATCGCCATGGCGCTGTGCTGCAATCCCTGTCTGGTGTTTGCCGATGAACCCACCACAGCCCTGGATGTGACCATTCAGGCCCAGATCATCCGGCTTTTGGATCACCTGAAAAAAGGGTCCAACATGTCGGTGGTCCTGATTACACATGATCTGGGGGTCGTTGCCCGGATGGCGGCCCGGGTGGTGGTCATGTATGCTGGAAAAGTGGTGGAGGAAGCGCCGGTGGTGCCGTTGTTCCATGATCCAAGGCACCCTTATACCAGAGGGCTGCTGAATTCCATTCCGGTCTTGAAACATGACAGCCAGGCCCGGCTTACTGAAATCCCCGGCATGGTTCCCAATCTGCTGCGTATGCCCGAAGGGTGCAGTTTTCATCCCCGATGCAGTCAGGTAATGGATATCTGTACAAAAAAATCCCCGTCCATGGTCCATTTTGCGGAAAACAGGCGGGCGGCCTGCTGGCGGGTGTCAGATGAATGAAAAAATTTCCCTCACGCCTGTTCTGGAAGTGTTGGGGTTAAAAAAATATTTTCCTGTGAAAAAAGGATTTTTCCAGAGAACCGTCAACCATGTCAAAGCGGTGGACGGGGTGAGTTTTTATCTGAATGCCGGAGAAACCCTGGGGCTTGTGGGAGAAAGCGGATGCGGCAAGACAACGGTGGGCCGATGCGTTTTGCGGCTGACCAACCCCACGGCCGGCGATATTGTTTTCAAAGGCAAGAATCTGGCACACATGAGCACAGAAACCCTCAGACAGGTCCGGACATCACTTCAGATTATTTTCCAGGACCCGTTTTCATCCTTGAATCCCAGAATGACCGTGGCAAAAATCATTGCCGAACCCATCAGAAATTTCCAGCACCTGTCGACCCGGGAGTACCGTGAGAAAGTAGGATACCTGATGGAACAGGTGGGACTGCGGCCCTCACAGATGTTCCGGTATCCCCATGAGTTTTCAGGGGGTCAGCGCCAGCGTATCGGTATTGCCAGGGCGCTGGCACTGAACCCGGAAGTGATCGTCTGTGATGAAGCGGTTTCCGCACTGGATGTTTCCATTCAAGCCCAGATTGTCAACCTGCTCAAGGATCTTCAGGCAGAACTCAACCTGGCGTATCTGTTTATTGCCCATGATTTGAGCGTGGTGGAATATATTTCCCACAGAATTGCCGTCATGTATCTGGGACATATTGTCGAACTGGCTTCCGGAAGGCAGCTCAATAAAAATCCGTTGCATCCCTATACAAAGGCGTTGCTGTCCGCCGTGCCCATTCCCGATCCCCTGGCCATCCAGGACCAGGAGATCATTCTGACCGGAGATGTGCCAAGTCCGCTGGATCCGCCCAGAGGGTGCGCATTTCACCCCCGGTGCCCCATGGTCATGGAAATCTGTCAAACCAGGCCGGCTTATAAACAGGTCAGTCCGGGCCACTGGGCTGCCTGTCATCTTTATCCATAATCAATTGCAAGGGGTGTCTCATGAGCCAGATCACTTCACTGATTGCCCGGGAAATCGAAAATTTGTCTGCCATTCGGCGAACCCTTCATCAAATACCGGAACTGGGGTTTGCTGAAAATAAAACTGCTCGGTTTGTGGCAGAACACCTTGGCGAGATTCCAGGAATTCAGGTGACCACCGGCATCGCCAAAACCGGCGTCATGGGGATATTGGAAACCGGCAGACCCGGGAAAACCCTGCTGATCCGGGCGGATATGGATGCGTTGCCCATCGCTGAGGAAACCGGACTGGCATTTGCCTCCACCCATGTCGACACCATGCACGCCTGCGGACATGATGGCAACATGGCCATGGCACTCACCACCGCCCGGATTCTTTCCCAATTCAAGGAGCGGCTTTCAGGAAATATCAAGTTCATGTTCCAACCGGCAGAAGAGTGGCCCGGTGGCGCCAAGCCCATGATCGATGCTGGGATACTGCAGGATCCCCCCGTGGATTTTAGTGTGGCCTGCCATCTGTGGCCCGGGCTGCCCGCCGGGACACTGGGGCTGAAATCCGGTGTTCTCATGGCGGCCACCACAGTGTTTGAAATTGAAATCACGGGCAGGGGCGGTCACGGCGCCATGCCCCATCTGTGCGTGGATGCCCTGGACACCGCCGCCCAGGTGGTCAATGCCCTGCAGCGGGTGGTGAGCCGAAAACTCAACCCGCTGACCCCGTCCGTCGTGACGGTCGGCTCTCTGCATGCCGGATCAGCTCCCAATACCATCCCTGGCAAAGCAGTGCTGACCGGGACCACCAGAACCTATGACAGAGCGGTCTGGAAATCGTTTCACAATATTCTGGAACCCATAGTCAAAGGTGTGTGCGACGCCATGGGCGCCAATTATAAATTCACGCTCACCCCGGGATACCCCCCTCTTGAAAATGACCCGGGCATGGTTGATCTGATGAAAGAAATCATGCTGAAAGTGGTGGGACCCGACCGGCTCATGTCGCCGGAATCCACCATGGGCGGAGAAGATATGGCGTTTGTCTTTGAGAAGACGCAGGGGTGTTATTTTTTTATTGGCTCCGGGTTTGACGGATGTGCGCCCCTGCACAACCCCGCCTTTGACTTTGACGAATCCATATTGAAGCTGGGGGTTGAAACCCAGGTTCGGTTTGCCTTGGCCCTGCTGGGATAGCGACACTCCTGGTCGAAAGGCCTATTGCAGGTGAAGACGGCCGGCGGGTTATTTTTTTGGGGATGCGGCCAGATAACCTGCGGCCACGGAGGCACCGATGATAATCAGGCCGCCTGCCAGGGTGGTGGCAGCCGGCACTTCCCTGAGCAGAAAGAATGCCAGCACAATACCGTAGACCGGTTCCAGCCCGGTGATCACCGAGGCGGTCTGGGCACGGATCTGTTTGAGGGAGCTGATGAACAGGGTATGAGACAGGGCCGTGCATACCACCCCTAAAAAGACCAAGGCCGGCAGATCGGCTGCCGCCAATGCCCGGGGCTGGATCAGGATGACGGGGATCACCAGGCACAGGGCGGCAAACAGATTCTGATAGAACGACACAGCCACGGGGTCCGATACCCGGACATTTCTGCGGTTGACCAGGGCCAGGACGGCAAAGGTCAGGCCGGACAGAATGCCGAAAAATCCCCCCAGCGTGGTCTGATTGGACAGGTCAGGCTCCGGGATAACCAGACAGATGCCTGCGAAAACCACCAGGGCCGTCAAAATATCCCGGCGGTCCAGGGTTTCCCTGAATACCAGCGGCTCCATGAAGGTCACAAACAAAGGAAAAGTGGAAAAGGTGATCAAGCCGACAGCCACGCTGGAGATCTGGATCGACAGAAAGAAAAAATACCAGTGGACCGCCAGCAACACACCCTGAATGATAAACAGGCCCGTCGTCTGTCTTGGAATTTTAAACAGCCGGATGCCTGAAGTCAGTTGGGCGTAAATGCCCAATGTTATGGCTGCAAACACGGTCCGGCCCAAAACGATATACAGCGGGCTGGCGTCGATGAATTTGCCGAACAGCCCGGACAGGCCGAACAGCACCACTGCACTGTGAATCATGAACAATGGGTGGGCAGCCGGTCCGGGGCGTTTCATCACACTAAGGCGGGGGCTACCGGGTCAACTGACGGTACTTGATGCGGGTGGGGGTGTCTGCCTTGATGCCCAGCCGTTTTTTGCGGTCCTTTTCATAATCGGAATACGCCCCGTCAAACATCAATGTCTGGCTGTCCCCTTCAAAGGCCAGGATATGGGTGGCGATGCGGTCCAGAAACCACCGGTCATGGCTGATGATGACCGCACATCCGGCAAAGTTTTCCAGGGCCTCTTCCAGGGCCCGCATGGTATTCACATCCAGGTCGTTGGTGGGCTCGTCCAGCAGCAGGACATTGGCTTCCTGCTGGAGCATGCAGGCCATGTGCACCCGGTTGCGCTCTCCGCCGGACAGTTCCGCCACCTTTTTCTGCTGGTCAGTGCCGGAAAAGTTGAATTTGCCCACATAGGCCCGGGCATTGATTTCCCGTCCTCCCAGAACCAGGGTATCCTGGCCGCCTGAGATCACCTCAAAGATGGTTTTGTCCGGATCCAGTGAATCCCTTTCCTGGTCCACGTAGGCCAGCCGGACGCTCTGTCCCAGTTCGATGGTGCCGGCATCCGGTGTTTCCCTGCCGGTGATCATGTTGAACAAAGTGGTCTTACCGGCACCGTTGGGACCGATTACCCCCACAATGGCACCCGGTGGAATGACAAAGTTCATGTCTTCCACCAGCAGCCTGTCCTGGAACGCCTTGGTCACATGTTCCGCCACAATGACCTTGTCCCCCAGCCGGGGGCCCGGCGGGATGAATATTTCCATTTCCCGTTCCTGCTCTCCGGCATCTTTTTTGAGCAGGTCTTCATAAGCCTTGATCCTTGCCTTGGACTTGGTGCGCCGGCCCTTGGGGGACATATTGATCCACTCCAGTTCCCGCTCAAGGGTCTTCTGGCGTTTGCCTTCCCCTTTCTGTTCTATGGCCATCCTTCTCTGTTTCTGGTCCAGCCATGAGGAGTAGTTGCCTTTCCAGGGAATCCCTTCCCCTCTGTCCAGTTCCAGTATCCAGCCGGCCACATTGTCCAGAAAATACCTGTCGTGGGTGACGGCGATGATGGTGCCTTCATACCGCTTCAGATGTTCCTCCAGCCAGGCCACGGATTCGGCATCCAGATGGTTGGTGGGCTCATCCAGCAGCAGAATGTCGGGTTTGGACAGCAGCAGCCGGCACAGAGCCACCCGCCGTTTCTCCCCGCCGGAGATCACGTTCACCGGTGTGTCTTCGGGCGGACATCGCAGGGCATCCATGGCCATCTTCAAACGGGCATCCAGGTCCCAGGCATCCAGATGGTCCAGCTGTTCTTGAATTTTTCCCTGGCGTGTGATGAGCCGGTCCATTTCCTCTTCAGACATAGGCTGGGCAAACTGTTCAGAAATTTTTTCATATTCCGCCAGAAGACCCACGGTTTCCTGGACCCCTTCCTCCACCACCTCCCGGACGGTTTTTGAAGAATCCACCAGGGGTTCCTGTTCCAGAAATCCGACGGTATATCCTTTGGACAGGATGGTTTCACCGGAAAACTCCGTGTCTTTGCCGGCCATGATTTTCAGCAGAGAGCTTTTGCCTGAACCGTTGAGGCCCAGGACCCCGATCTTGGCCCCGTAGAAATAGGATAAAGAGATATCCTTGAGTACCTGGCGCTTGCCGTAAAACTTGCTGACGGTGATCATGGAAAAGATCACTTTTTTGGTATCTTCGGTCATGGTCGTCTCCTTATCCGGCCACGGCAATGCATTCAATTTCCAACAATGCATCCTTGGGCAGCCGGCCCACCTGAAAGGCGGACCGGGCCGGTTTATGGCCGGCCAATGCCTTTTCATACACCGCGTTCATTCCGGCAAAATCATCCATGGAAGCCAGAAAAACCGTGGCTTTAATAATTTTTTCCAGGCTGGATCCGGCAGCGGCCAGAACGGCCGACACATTTTTCATGACCTGCTCGGTCTGGGTTTCAATGGTGTTGCCGCAAATTTCCATGGTCTCCGGGTCCAGGGGGATCTGGCCGGAGCAGAACACCAGGTTTCCCTGGACAATGGCATGGCTGTATGGGCCGAGGGCGGCCGGAGCATGGGGTGCGCTGATAATGTTCATGGGGTCTCCTTTTTGAAGTTTAATGTTATTTTCAGAAGATGCCGTTCAAATCATGTGGTTTCATGGGGTATTCCGAAATGCACGGGCCACCCGGGCTTAATGATACTGGGTGATCACCGGCTCCTTGAGGATCAGGTCGATGGCTTCGGCTGCCGTCCGGGCCACCTGGGGAAAGCTCTGTTCGATTTTGGCGATCTGACGCAGGTTTTCAGCGGTGCGCAGAATCAGCCGGGCAAAATCGCCTTCTGCGTAATCGGATCCGGCCATCAATTCATCCCAGGGGGTGTCATGGGCCCATCGATACATGAGACCCGCCGGCTGGACAAACAGGTTGGGCGCGGAAAAGCCGCTGGACAACAGTTTCAGGGCAAAGGGTTTCAGTCCTTTTCTGATCTCCAGAAAACACTCCTTGAGCCTTTTGGGAAGCGCGCCTTCAAACAGCAGGTCATCCTTGAACTCTTTTTCATTGACAAAGGCAGCCATGATGGCAGCCAGGAGAACCGGATCCTTTTCCGGCAGCAGGTTGAGCCGGATACCCTGGGCCACCAGCAGCGGGGAGTCGATTCTCAGTTTGGAAGCCCACAGTCCGTCTTCGGTCAGGCTGCCTTCCGGTGTAATAAAGCCTTCTTCAGCCAGAAAATCCATATGGGCCAGAAAGTCATTCCACAGCAGGGCCAGGTCCTGGCCGAACCGTTTTCTGGCCGCCTTGGAGCGCTTTCTGCCCGCAGAGATGAGATAAGAGGCAAAGGAGTTGTCCAGCAGCGTCCGGATCTGCTCCGGCGTATGGGAAAGCAGCAGGTTCAAGACCATGGAAAAGTCAATTTTAATCTGGCTGTCCACATCCAGGGCTGGCGCATTCACCAGGCCGGCCACATGTTTCAGATCCATGAACTTGCCAGGCAACACCAGGGCGAATCCGATATTGTCCATTCCCCGGCGGCCGGCCCGGCCGGCCATCTGCTGAAACTCACTGGGGCTTAAGGTCTGGAAATCCACGCCATTGAACCGGTCGGAATTTAAGATTACCACGGACCGGGCAGGGAAATTGACGCCTGCGGCCACCGTGGAGGTGGCAAACATGGCATTGAGCAGTCCTTTGGCCATCAGGGTTTCCACCACTACTTTCCAGGCGGGCAGATGGCCACTGTGGTGGGCGGCGCACCCTTTTTCTTCCAGATCCCGGCGGTGGGGATGGCCGCTCAGATGGGGGTTGTCAGCCACCAGCTCCGCTACCGCTGCTTTGAGTGCCGTTTTTTTCTGCGGTGTCCGGTTCATCAGGTCGGCATTGCACAGTTTCAGGGCATTGTCGCACTCCGCCCGGGATTTTAAGAAGAAAATGGCCGGCAGAATATCGAACCGGTCCATTACCGCCATGATTTCCCCGAAATCGGGCAGCCGTCCAGGAGGTGCCAGGGCCGGTGGATTTCGGGTGCTGGCGAATTTGAAGACCGCGTCATGTAACGTTGGCCCTGAAGGGCTGGTGGTTTTTTTCAGCAGCGGATACAGGGTGCCTGAAGGGTGGAAAAAAATGGGATGCAGCGGTACGGGACGATGCCGGTTTTCCACGATGCGGCAGGTCCGTCCCCGAATGGCGGTCAGCCACCCTGCGATCTGGTCTGGATTGCCGATGGTGGCGGAAAGCAAAAGCAAGGGGATGCGCACCGGCAGATAGATCATGATCTCTTCCCAGACCACCCCGCGTTCCGTATCCCCCAGAAAATGGGCCTCGTCCAGTATGATCAGGTCGCAGTTCAGGTTCTCTCCGGTGTACATGGCGTCATAAAGCTGGTTTCGCAAAATTTCCGTCGTACCGATGATCACATCGGCATCAGCGTTTTCCTTGATATCACCGGTGAGGAT
>DATHSR010000057.1:0-12921 GCA_035464035.1 Desulfotignum sp.
TCGGCCAGGGAATCGGCCTGGGCATGCAGAAAATGCATTATCTGCCCGAACCCCACACCGATTTTATCTTTTCCATCATCGGAGAGGAATTGGGGCTTGTGGGCGTTTTGGTCATACTGGGACTGTATGGCGTGATCCTGGTCCGGGGCTGCCGCATTGCCCAAACCGCAGATACGCTCTTCGGAGCCATTACCGCAGCCGGTCTCACCCTCTACCTGGGCGTGCAGATCATCATCAACACCGGCGTGGCATTGAGCGTTTTTCCCACCAAGGGGTTGACCCTCCCATTCATCAGCTACGGCGGTACTTCCCTGGTGATCAACATGGCCGCCATGGGCATTTTAATCAATATCGGGGCTTCCGGCGCGTACCCCGGCAAGGCAGGTAAACCATGACCGACCGGATCAATATTCTCATCGCCGGCGGCAAGACAGGGGGGCACCTGTTTCCCGGTATTGCCGTGGCCCAGGCCCTGCAGCGAATGAACCCACAGGTCCGCATTCTGTTTGCCGGCACAGACACCCCCTTTGAAACCCAGACCCTGAAATCCTATGGATTTGATCATGTGTCCGTCTTTTCCCGGCCCCTCAAAGGCAGATCCCTGTTTCAGAAACTGCTGGGGATTGCTGCTGTCATTGTGTCTTTAATCCAGTCGCTATGGATTGTATGGCGTTTCAAACCTGATTTTGTCCTGGGCGTGGGGGGGTTTTCTTCCTTTGCCGTGGTTCTGGCCGCCTGGATAGCCAGAATACCCACTGCCATCCAGGAGCAGAATGCCTTTCCCGGTATCACCAACCGGATGCTGACCCGGTTCAGCCATACGATATTCACCGCCTTTGATGCCACCCGGGGCATGGCCCATAATCCCAAAACCCGGTATGTGGGCAATCCGGTCCGAACCCAGGGGCCGGCCCAGGATCTGGAGATCCCGTGGCTTGACCAGATCAGGCCGGATGATTTTGTCCTGCTTGTCACCGGCGGCAGCCAGGGTGCTGCCAGCATCAACCGGTCCGTTCTGGAGATGGCCGAACGCATGACCGACCTCCACGACCTGTTTGTTATTCTTCAGACCGGAACCGCGGATGAAGCGCACGCAAAAGCCGTTTTCCAGTCCCTGGGCATCCGGTCACAGGTCCAGGCGTTCTACCCGGGCATGCCGGCACTTCTGGACCGGGCAGACCTGGTGATCTGCCGGGCCGGTGCCGGCACCCTGTCTGAACTGGCCATTAACGGCGTCCCGGCCATCCTGGTGCCCTATCCCCATGCCGCCGACGATCACCAGACATTTAACGCCCGGTCCCTGGCAGACAAAGGCGCCGCCCTGGTCATGGCGGACCAGGACCTGTCAGGCCGTGCCCTGTACCAGATTGTCATGGAACTGAAATCCGATTCCGGGCGCCGGCGACAGATGGCCGAAGCCATGCGGCAGCTGGCCAAACCGGATGCCGCAGACCGCATTGCAACCCACATCCTTCAGACAAAGGAGTCATGACCGATGTACCAGACAAACTATCATATCCATTTTGTGGGCATCGGCGGCATCGGCATGAGCGGGATTGCCGAACTGCTCATCAACCTGGGATATACCGTGTCGGGCTCTGACCTGAAACTGTCCCCCATCACCCAGCGCCTGGCGGACAAAGGCGCGGTCATCTTCAAAGGGCACGGCACAAAACAGGTGGCCGGCGCCGATGTCCTTGTGACCTCAACCGCTATTTCATCTGAAAACCCGGAAGTGGTCCGGGCAAAGGAAATGGGCATCCCCATCATCCCCAGGGCGGAAATGCTGGCGGAACTGATGCGCATCAAATACGCCATTGCCGTGTCCGGCGCCCACGGCAAAACCTCCACCACCGCCATGATCGCCCAGATTCTCAACACTGCGGGCCTGGACCCCACCGTCATCATCGGCGGACTGCTCATGGGTCTGGACACCAACGCCCTCCACGGCCAGGGAGATTTCATTGTGGCGGAAGCCGATGAGAGCGACGGATCTTTTCTCAAATATGCGCCGGCCATTGCCGCAGTGACCAACATCGATCTGGAGCATCTGGACTTCTACAAAGACATTGAGGACATCAAGGACAACTTCGTCAAGTTCATCAATTCCGTTCCGTTTTACGGGGTGGCCATCCTCTGCCTGGACAACGAACATATCCAGAATATTCTCCCCCGGATCATGGTCCGTCACACCACTTTCGGCCTGGCAGTCCAGGCCGACCTGCGGGCCAAAGAGATCCGGTTCAAAGACGGCAAAAGCCGTTTCACGGTGAGTCATCACAACCAGGATCTGGGAGAGATTGTTCTCAACATCGCCGGCCAGCACAATATTTCCAATGCCCTGGCCGGCATCGCCACCGGCCTGGAACTCAAAGTGCCGTTTGATACCATCAAAAAGGCATTGGAAGAGATCAAAGGGGTCCGGCGCCGACTGGAGATCAAGGGAGAGAAAAAAGGCATCGTGGTAATGGACGATTACGGTCATCATCCCACCGAGATTGCCGCCACCCTGAACGCGGTGCGGGAAAGTTTTCCAAACCGGCGGCTGGTGGTGGTTTTCCAGCCCCACCGGTACACCCGGACCCGGGCACTGTTCAATGAATTTTCCCGGGCATTCTATCAGTGTGACGTGTTGGTTCTGGTTCCCATTTATGCGGCCAGTGAACTCCCTATCCCCGGGGTGGACTCGGAACGGCTGTGCCGGGGAATTCAGGATCACGGCCATAAAGATGCCTCGTTTGCCCCGGATTTCACCCAGGCATTGTCCATGGTCACCCACAAACTGGCACCCAACGACATGGTACTGACCCTGGGGGCTGGAAACATTTACACCCTGGGTGAGCAGCTTTTGGAGATTTTGTAACCCTGTTATGATTTCACCTGCCGGCATACAAACCCTTCAGACAGCCTTTCAGCTGGCTGCCGACGTCCCCATGAGCCAGTACACCCGGTTCAAGGTGGGCGGGCCTGCAGATCTTCTGGCACTGCCCAGGACCCGGCAGGAGCTGCAATCCTTGCTGACTGCGGCCCGGGAGGCGTCAGTACCGGTGACCGTCGTGGGGGGCGGATGCAACCTGCTGGTATCGGACCGGGGCATCCGGGGTCTGGTGGTGGTGACCACCCGGCTCAAATCCGGGATCCGTTCGGAACCGCAGGCAGATAACAGAACCCACCTGCACATGGCAGCGGGTGAGGGCCTGTCGACCGTGTGTCAATATGCACTGACACACGGTCTTTCCGGCCTGGAATTCTGCGCCGGGATTCCAGGAACCGTCGGCGGGGCCGTGATGATGAACGCCGGAACCGCCAGCCAGGGCATCGGTCAGGCCGTCCACTGCCTGAAGGCCCTGGATCTGAAAACCCTGGCAGCAGCCTCTCTGAAGAAGCAGGACCTGAATTTCTCCTACCGCCGCCTGGACCTGTCAAATCACCTGATCCTGGAGATCACCCTTGAGCTGGTTCCCGGTGATCCGGACCAGATCAGACAGGCATATGAATCCAATCTGAGACAAAAACACAGAACCCAGCCCATGGCCCTGCCCAGCGCCGGCTGTTTTTTCAAAAATCCGCGGCCGGATATGCCGGCAGGCAAGCTCATCCAGGAAGCCGGCCTCAAGGGAAAGACCATCCGGGGGGCCCGGGTTTCTGAAATCCATGCCAACTATATCGTCAATTGCGGCCATGCCACCTGCCGGGACATACTGGCACTGAAATCCCATATTCAGGAACAGATCCTGGACCGGTACGGCATTTTTCTTGAAACCGAAGTTCAGATAACAGGAGACGGAATAAAAAATGAATGACGCAATCAAACCCAACCGGTTTAAAAAAGATGCTGCCATCCCGACACCCTGGAAAGAACACGGTCTGTATCCGCATATCCCTAAAATGGCACGGCTGGCCGTATTGATCTGTGTGTTAAGTCTCATTGCCATCTATGCCCATGATGCCGTTGTCCAGAGCCCGTTTTTCACTGTCCGGCAGGTCGCCGTCTCCGGGGAGCACCGGGCAAAGAAACAGGAAATTCTGGCGTTGGCCGGCCTGTCAGATCCTGTCAACATATTCCAGGTCAACGTGCCGGCCATGGAAAAACGCATCGCTTCCCATCCCTGGATTTCCACGGCATCGGTCCGCCGGTCTCTGTTTTACACGCTCACCATCTCTGTTGTGGAGCAAAGCCCTCTGGCCATTGTCCGCATTGAAAATATGCCGGATATGATCATCAATGCCCAGGGGGTCCCGTTCAAAGCCTATGATCCGGAGCAGGATCACGGTTTTTTTCTTCCGGTCATTTCCGGCCTGGACCTGACCCATACCGAAAACCTTTACCATTTTGAAGGACCACTCTTTGACGCCGTTCTCAATCTGCTCCACGGGCAGTATCAGGACCGGATCATTTTCATTCATGGAGATCCGCACATGGGCATCACCATTCATCTGCCGGACCGTTTCAATCTGAATCCCCAGCTGGAAAACCCGGTCATACCTGTCAGCCTCGGGTTTGACAATTACGACAAAAAACTGCTCAGGGCCCGGCAGGTCAGTCAGTACATCACCGCCAACATCCCGGGGAAAACCATCTGTGCCATCGACCTTTTTGATATTGACACGGTATTTGTCAAAACCGCAGACACAGATGTCCTGGATACCAACATAGAAAAGGGGGCCTGATTTTGCAGGTAAATGAAAAAATAATCGTGGGTCTGGATATCGGTACCACCAAAATCTGCGCAGTGGTCGGAGAAATTCTGGATGATGAGATCAATGTCATCGGCGTGGGGTCCCACCCATCCACCGGCCTTCGCAAAGGATCTGTGGTCAATATCGAATCCACCGTGGATGCCATAAAAAAAGCGGTCCAGGAAGCCGAACTCATGGCAGGATGTGACATTTCATCGGTTTTTGTTGCCATCGCCGGCAACCACGTCAAAGGATTCAACAGCCACGGCATCATTGCCATCAAGGGCCGGGAGATCACCCAGAACGATGTGGACCGGGTGATTGATGCTGCCAAGGCGGTGGCCATCCCCACAGACCGCGAAATCCTCCACGTGATCCCTCAGGAATTTGTCGTAGATGACATGACATCCATCCAGAATCCCGTGGGCATGACCGCCATCCGCCTGGAAGCCAAGATTCATATCGTCACCGGTGCGGTCTCATCCGCCCGGAATCTGGTCAAATGCTGCAACAAGGCAGGGCTGGAAGTCTGTGACATTGTCCTGGGATCCCTGGCTTCGGGCCTGGCGGTTCTCAGTGCCGAAGAAAAGGAACTGGGATGCGTGGTGACGGACATCGGAGGCGGCATCACAGACCTGGCCCTTTTCAAGGACAACAATGTCAAATTCATCTATGAATTGACGGTGGGGGGCCATAACCTGACCAATGATATCTCCATTGGTCTGCGGACCCCGTTGCCTGAGGCGGAAAAAATAAAAATCAATCACGGCACCTGCATGCCCGAGCATGTGCGCAACGGTGCCACCATTGAGGTACCGGCGGTGGGGGGCCGTTCGCCCAAAAAACTGTCCAAGGCGATTCTGGCTGAGATTCTGGAACCCCGGGTGGAGGAAATATTTTCCCTGCTCAAAAAAGAGCTGTTTTCCAATGGGCTGGAAAACGCTTTTCCAGCCGGCTTTGTCCTTACCGGTGGCAGCGTCGTCATGGATGGGATCACCGAAATTGCCGAGTCGGTGTTCAATGTGCCGGTGAGAATCGGGGAACCCTCTAAAATCGGGGGGCTAAAGGATATTGTCAGAAACCCCGCCTATGCCTCTGGCGTGGGCCTGGTCATTTACGGCAGCACTGCCACCTGCGATCTGCCGTTGAAAGAAGCCCCCAGTGCGGGACTCGGCCCCATATTCACGCGAATGAAACAATGGTTTAAGAATATAATATAAACAAATCAGGGAGGTGGACATGAGTTTTTCTTTTGTAGAGAACAAAAAAACGGCAAAAATCAAGGTCATCGGGGTCGGCGGGGCCGGCGGCAATGCAGTCAACAACATGATCAACGCCAATCTTCAGGGGGTCAAGTTCATTGTGGCCAACACCGATGCCCAGGCCCTTGAAATGTCCAATGCAGAAATCAAAATCCAGCTGGGGAGAACCCTGACCGAAGGGCTGGGTGCCGGGGCTGATCCCAATGTCGGCAAGGAAGCGGCCTTGGAAAGCATGGATGAAATCCGGGAGGCTTTAGCGGACAGTCACATGGTCTTTATTACCGCCGGATTCGGGGGCGGGACCGGTACGGGCGCGGCCCCGGTCATCGCTGAAATCTGCAAGGACCTGGGCATCCTCACGGTGGCGGTGGCATCCAAACCCTTTTCATTTGAGGGCAAAAAAAGGGAACGCCAGGCCCTGGAAGGACTTGAAAAACTCCATGGTATCACCGACACCGTCATTACTATCCCCAACGACCGGCTTCGGGGAATCGCCCCGAAAGGTGCCCGGATGGTGGACATGTTCATCAAGGCGGATGAGATTCTGCATCACTCGGTCAAAGGCATTACCGACCTGATCATGATGCCGGGTCACGTCAACCTGGATTTTGCCGATGTCAAGACCACCATGCAGAAGGCAGGCAAGGCCCTGATGGGCATCGGCATCGCCTCGGGTGAAAACCGGGCCACGGAAGCGGCGGAAAAAGCCATCTCCCATCCGCTGCTGGAAGATATTTCCATTTCAGGGGCCAAAGGGGTGCTCATGAATATCACATCCTCGTCGGATCTGACCCTGGATGAAATGACAGAGGCGTCAGACCGGATTTATCAGGAAGTGGGCGATGACGCGGAAATCATCTGGGGGCAGACGTTTGATGAAAGCCTTGGAGATGAAATCCGCATCACGGTCATTGCCACCGGTATCGGTACAGAGGAGCCCAAACTGGCTGAAAACATGCACCGGTTTGAACCCCCTGTCCAGACGGCAGTCCCTTCATACCATTCCCAGCCGGCCTTTCATCAACCCCAGGGTCAAGCCGCTGCCCAGATCCGGACCGAAAGCCCGAACTACGTCAATGGTCCCATTGCCAGGGGAAAACTGCGCACGCCCACACCCGAGGAACTGGCCAACTGGAATGAAATCGACAATCCGGTCCGGGTCACCCACAAGCGGGTGGTGGGCGGAGATGACATTCCCCAGCCATACAGCAACACCACATTTGACACCGATAACCTGGAGGTGCCCACTTTTTTGAGAAGAAAAGCGGACTGACCGGTGAAACCGCCCTCCAGAGCGGTCACTGACAGAACCCTGAGTGAACAGGGAGCCATTGTCAAACAGGGGAAGGGATTGACCCGGGTGGCCCTGGTCTATCCCAACACCTACCAGGCAGGCATGTCGAATCTGGGGTTCCAGAGGGTCTATTACCTGATCAACCAGCAGGAAAAGGTAGCCTGCGAACGGGTGTTTCTGCCGGATCCCCGGCAGAAACACCCTGACATCAGAAGCTGTGAATCCGGTCTCCCCCTGGACCGGTTTGACATCATCCTGTTCTCCATTTCCTTTGAAAACGACTTTAGCCACCTGGTACAGCTGCTCAAAGATGCCGGCATTCCCCTTCGGTCGTCAGATCGGAGCCCTGCCCACCCCCTGGTGGGTGCAGGCGGAGTTGCCTGTTTTCTCAACCCGGAACCGATTGCCGTGTTCATGGACTTTTTTCTGCTGGGGGAAGCCGAATGCCTGGTGCAAGATTTTTTTTATCTGTTTCACCAGAAAAACCGGACCAATCTGCTGGCTTCCCTGGAAACGGATCTGACCGGCGCCTATGTGCCCGCCCGCCACGACCCGGCTGCTGTCCCGAAAATCACGGTCCGGTTTCTGGAAAACCTGGATCAGATCCAGACCCATACCAGTGTGTTAACCGCACACACCGCATTTAAAGACAAATTTTTAGTTGAGATACTCAAGGGATGTCCCCATGGCTGCCGGTTCTGCACCGCCGGGTTCATCTACCGGCCTCCCCGGATCTACCCGAAGGAGAATATTATCCGGGCCATGGACCAGGCGGTCGGCAAATCCCGCAAAGTCGGGCTGATCAGTTCAGCTGTCCTGGATCATCCCGATATTGCCGCCATCTGCAGATACGGTGCTGAAAAAGGGTTTGACCTGTCTTTTTCCTCTTTGCGGGCAGACCGGCTGGATGATGCCATGATCGACCTGTTGGCCCGGTCCCGGGTCAAAACCGCCACCATTGCACCGGAAGCCGGTTCAGAACGCATGCGCCGCATTATCAACAAAAAAATGACCGAATCAGATATTTTTCGTGCCGTCGAAAAACTGGTGGAAAAAAATATTTTAAACCTTCGCCTTTACTTCATGATCGGCCTGCCTTTTGAAACCGACGCAGATGTCTTTGCCATCGTTACCCTGACCCGGCAAATCAAGGAACGGTTTCTATCGGCATCCAGAAAACAAAAACGCATGGGCACCATCACCCTGAGCATCAACGCCTTTATTCCCAAGCCCGCCACCCCTTTCCAGTGGGCGGTCCTGGCTGAAGAGGCCACCCTCAGGCACCGGGCCGATATCATCCGGCAGGGCCTGAAAAAAACCCCCAATGTCACGGTGAACCTCCCCTCTTTGAAAACCGCCAGAATCAGCGCACTGCTGTCTTTGGGAGACCGGAACACAGCCGATGTGCTCGAATCCGCCTGTGAAAAAGGGTGGGCCCATGCATTCAGGCGTCATGCCGATTACTGCCGGCAGATCATCCATATTGCGAAGCCCTTACCTGCACTGCCAGGGACATCCGCTTCCAGCCCCCGGCCGGCCGGGTCCCCATTGCCCTGGGATTTTCTGGATTCAGGCATCTCCCGGCATTTTCTTGCAAACGAGTGGCACCGGGCCGCACAGGAAAAACAATCGGCCGCCTGCCCCATGATCTGCTGCGACCAGTGCCGGGTATGCAGAACCTGACATCCGCGGGGTGGGTCAGACCTTGAGGCGCTCACCGCTCCCGGTAAGGACTGGTCCGCCGGCATGGAACTCTCTGAGTCTGACGGCTCGGCAGAGTGCCGCCCCGGGAGGGGACCCCTTGCTGCCGGCCTGGAAGCCACAGGCTCCGACAGTCCGGCAGCAAGGGGTCTCCACCCGGGGCTATGGTGTGCAAGCAGCGCTGCGGCCGTTCACAGGGTGTTTCACCGGCCAGTTCTTATTGAAAATTGCCATTGACCCGGATGCAGAATTCGATTATTTGTGGTAACCGTGGGGCTGACAATTGAAACCGCCTTACAAATCATATAACCCGTCAAGGAAAATGAATCATGACCCAAGTCACCATCACTGTTGAAAACATGAGTTGCAGTCACTGCACAGCCATGGTCAAAAAAACACTGGAAAATATTGCCGGCATTTCAGATGTGGTGGTGGACCTGTCCGGTAAAAGCGCCTCTTTTTTTGTCAAAGACGAGCGCCTGGTGGACCAGGCTGTGGCTGCCGTGACCCAGGCCGGGTATCCTGCCTCAAAATAGAACGATCACCGGTACATGGCCTCGATGATGTCCTCAAAGGTGTCATGGACGATCTTGCGCTTGATCTTCATGGTGGGGGTGACCTCTCCGTCCTCTTCGTACAGGCGCTTGGGAAGGATGGTGAACTTGCGGATGTTTTCCACCCGGGCCAGGGTCTGGTTCACCGCGGCCACCTCTTTGTCCACAAGCTCCATCACCTGGGGGCTCTGGGTCAGATCCCGGTAGGTGGAAAACTGGATTTTGTTGTCCTGGGCATATTTGGCAACATTGTCCTCGTCGATCATGATCAGTGCGGTCAGGTATTTTCTGCGGTCTCCGATCACCACGGCATCATTGATGTAAATACTGGCCTTGAGCTTGTTTTCAATGTACTGGGGGGTGATGTTCTTGCCCCCGGCCGTGACGATGATATCTTTTTTGCGGTCCGTGATCCTTAAAAACCCGTCTGCATCCAGCTCTCCCACATCCCCGGTGAAAAGCCACCCCTCTTTGATGGTCTGGGCCGTAGCTTCTTCTCCTTTGTAATATCCCTTGAACACCCCGGGGGATTTCACCAGTATCTCGCCGTCTTCGGCAATTTTGATTGTTGTGCCGGCCAGGGCCTGGCCCACGGTGCCGAACTTGACCCGGCCCTCCGGGGACAGGGTGGTGACCCCGGTGCCTTCGGTCTGGCCGTACCCTTCGATCAGGTTCATACCGATGGACTGGAAAAACCGCAGCACCTCCTGGGAGATGGGCGCAGCCCCGGAATAGGCCACCCGGATCCGCTCAAATCCCAGCCGTTCCCTGAGCTTTCTGAACACGGCCAGATTTGCCAGAAAAAACAGGCATTGCAGACCTGCCGGCACCGGTTCGAAATTCATGATCCGGTCGGCCCGGCGCTCGCCGATGGACAGGGCCGCCCGGAATACGGCCCGTTTGAACCAGTCGGCATCCGCCATCTTGATCATGACATTGGAATAATATTTTTCCCATATCCGGGGCACGGCATACCCCACGGTGGGGGACACCTCCATCATATTCTGCATCACGGTGTCCGGTTTTTCGACAAAATTGACGGTATAGGCATACCGGATCTGGATGAACACGGTGAACAGCCGTTCGAAAATATGGCACAACGGCAGAAAAGACAGTACCTGGTCCGTGTCATACACCGGGTTGGTGGCAGCCACGGCATCGGCCATCCAGGTGACGTTGCCGTGGGACAGCATGGCGCCCTTGGGCGGCCCGGTGGTTCCCGATGTATAAATAATCACGGCCGTGTCTTCAACCGCCACCGCTTCACCCATCCTTGTAAACATGGCCGGGTCGTTTTGACGGGCCGCGGCTCCTTTTTCCAGAAGATCGTCAAGGGTGATGACCATGGGGTCGGAAAACCGGGTCAACCCCCGGGTGTCCCAGACAAGGACCTTCTCAAGCCCGGGTGTCTGGTCCCGGAAGTTGAGCCATTTGTCCAGCTGTTCCTCATTTTCCACAAACAGAAATTTCGCGTCGGAATGAGACACCACATAGGCCACCTGCTGCCAGGCATTGGTGGCGTAAATCCCTGCGGACACACCGCCCACGCACTGGATGCCCAGGTCGGCCACCACCCATTCCACGGCATTGTCGCCGATGATACAGGCGGTATCCCCTTTTTCAAACCCCATGGACACCAGGGCACACCCGATTTTCTCCACCTGGCCGTAGAACTGGTCAAAGGTCAGATCATGCCACAGCCCCAGTTTCTTGTACCGAAGGGCGGTTTTGTTCCGGTGCTTTTCCACGGTCCGGGCAAACACCCGGGGCACGGTCTGCAACGGCACCTCTTTCATCGCCATGCCTTTTTGCGTTTCCATCGCTGATACCCTTTGGCCGATGTTTCGGATTTGATGCCCAGGTAGAACTCCTGGACATCCTTGTCTTTTAGCAGGTCCTGGGATCTGCCTGACATCACGAACCGGCCGTTTTCCAGAATCAGGCCGGTGTGGGAGATGGACAATGCCATGCGGGCGTTCTGTTCCACCAGCAAGA
This sequence comes from Desulfotignum sp., assembly GCA_035464035.1. Taxonomy (GTDB): domain Bacteria; phylum Desulfobacterota; class Desulfobacteria; order Desulfobacterales; family Desulfobacteraceae; genus Desulfotignum. The sequence goes on from DATHSR010000057.1 coordinate 11,487, forward strand.
TGGTGGTGCCTTTCCGGTTGATCTGAGCGATGATGGAAAAGATCTCCTTCACCAGAATGGGGGACAGGCCCAGAGACGGCTCATCCAGAATCAAGAGCCTGGGGTTGAGCATCAGGGCCCGGCCGATGGCCAGCATCTGCTGTTCCCCCCCGGACAGGGTGCCGGCCCACTGGTGGGTCCGCTCCGCAAGCACCGGGAAATAAGCAAACACCTGTTCCATGTCCCGGCGCACCGAGCTCCGGCCGGTTCGGGTAAACGCCCCCATGGCCAGATGTTCCTGCACCGTGAGTTCATCGAAAATTTCCCGGCCCTCGGGCACATAAGCAATGCCCTGACGTACGATCCGGTCCGTATCCCACCCCTGGATGGGCTTGCCGTCATACTCGATGCTGCCCTTATCGGGTTGGTCCTCGATCAGGCCCATAACGGTTTTGAGGATGGTGGATTTGCCGGCCCCGTTGGTGCCCAGGATGGCGGTGATGCTGCCCTCATCCACGGTGAAGGACGCCCCCCGGATGGCATACACCAGGCCGTAGTAAGTCTCAATGTTCTTGACCGCCAGCAGATGGGACATCCGGCTCCTCCTCTCCGATATAGGCTTTGCGCACCTCTTTATTCTGCTGCACCGATTCGGGCGTGCCCAGAGTGACCGGCTGGCCGAAGTTGATGGCCAGCACCCGGTCAGAAATATCCATGACCAGCTTCATGTCATGCTCGATGAGCAGAATGGTGATGCCCAGGTCATCCTGGATATCCTTGATCCAGAAGATCATGTCCTGCTTTTCCTCCTGGTTCATGCCGGCACAGGGCTCATCCAAAAGCAGCAGCCTGGGTTCCAGGGCCAGGGCCCGGGCCAGCTCGATAAGCTTCTGGGTGCCGTAGGGCAGTGCCCCCACCGGAAAATCCCGCACGTTTTGCAGTTCCAGCAGGTCAATGATCTGCTCCACCCGTTCCCTGTGCCGGATCTCCTCTCTGCCGGCAAAAGAATGGCGGCCCCACATGAACATGCCCCGGAACAGGCCCGTACCCATGTGCAGATGACGTCCCAGCATGATATTTTCCATGGTGTTCATATGCGAGAACAGCTCGATGTTCTGGAAGGTCCTGGCAATCCCCAGCCGGGCGATGGCATGGGGTTTTTTCTTCTCAATGGCAGTCCCTTCAAACCGGATGGATCCGGTATCGGGCCGGTACAGGCCGGATATGCAGTTGAACAGGGTGGTTTTGCCGGCACCGTTGGGACCGATCACGGAAAATATCTCCCCCTGTGTCATGGAAAAGCTGATGTCCTGCAATGCCTTGATACCGCCAAAGGAGATGGACAGGTTGGAGACGGTCAGAAAATCCAAAGTCATAAGCACTCGGGCTCCACATATCAGGCCGCCGCGGCCCTGTTGCCGGCATCATCCGGCAGCAGGGCGGCATGCAGGGTTAA
>DATHSR010000058.1:0-4078 GCA_035464035.1 Desulfotignum sp.
GGGTCCCCTGGAAAGTGATTCACGGGGCCAGACACCTGACGGTGTGGATGGTGCCGTAATGAGTACGCATAATTTGAACCGGATGTTCTGCCCAAAAAATGTCGCCCTTATCGGTGCCAGTGAAAAACAGGGGTCCGTGGGCTGCGCCCTCATGAAAAATCTGCTGGCCGGCAGGGAAAAATTTGAGGTCTTTCCCGTAAACCCCCGGCATAAAAAAATATTTGACTTGCGCGCATTTTCCAGGATCCAGGACATCGATGGCCCGGTGGACATGGCGGTGATTGCCACCCCGCTGTGGAAGGTGCCGGACCTGGTGCATGACTGCGGAAAAAAAGGGGTGGCCGGCACCGTGATCATATCATCCGGGGGGCGGGAAACCGGGGCAAAAGGACAGGCCCTGGAAGAACAGATCCTGACAGCGGCCCAGAACTCTGACCTGAGGATCATCGGTCCCAATTGCCTTGGGGTTGTCAACACCGCCATGTCCCTGAATGCCTCTTTTGCCCACCTGCCGCCGCTGCCCGGAAATATTGCCTTTCTGTCCCAGAGCGGTGCGGTATGCACCTCGGTGCTGGACCTGGCCCACCAGAAAAATGTCGGTTTCAGCCATTTTGTGAGCCTGGGCTCCATGGCGGATGTGGATTTCGGCGACATGATCGATTACCTGGGATCTCTGACCACCGTGGGCAGCATCCTCATGTATATGGAAAACATCACAAACATACGAAATTTCATGAGCGCGGCCCGGGCCGTCTCCCGGATCAAGCCCATCATTGTCTTAAAATCCGGCAGGTCCCGGGCCGGGGCCAAGGCGGCCGCATCCCACACCGGTGCCATGGCCACCGAAGATGCGCTGTATGATGCCGCATTTGAACGGGCCGGAATTTTACGGGTCAATGAATTCGAAGAACTGTTTGACTGCGCTGAATTTCTGGCAAAACAGCAACGCCCTAAAGGAAGCGGCCTGACCATCATCACCAATGCCGGCGGCCCCGGGGTCATGGCCGCCGATGCCCTGGCATCCCACGGCCTGGAGCCTGCACGGCTCGGTTCCGTCACCCTGGGACAGCTCAACCGGATCCTTCCTGAAAACTGGAGCAGAAACAATCCCATCGACATCCTGGGGGACACCCCGCCGGCCGCCTATATTCAAACCGCAGAGATCTGCGCGGCTGCTCCTGAAACCGATGCGTTGCTCCTGATCTGTTCGCCGGCCGGCACCATGGACACCCATGCCCTGGCCCAATCCCTTGTGCCCCGACTGAAAACCGTCTCCTGTCCGATTTTCACCGCATGGATCGGCGGGGACAATGTGGCAAAGGCCCGGCAGGTGTTCAACCAGGCCGGCATTGTCACCTGTGATTCAGCCGAACGGGCGGTCAAAGCGTTCAAACACCTGTATGAATACGACAGAAATATCAACCGGCTGACCCAGATTCCCATCAGAACCGACACCCGACTGATCATCCACCGGGAAACTGCACAGAACATCATTGACACCGCGCTTGCAGCAGAAAACACCTGTCTTCTGGAAAACAGGGCCAAGGCGTTGCTCAATGCATACGGCATTCCCGTCAACGACACCCACATTGCCGCCACAGAGCAGATGGCCATTGAACTGGCAAACCAGATCGGGTTCCCGGTTGTGCTCAAGATCTGTTCCAGAGATATTGCCCATAAATCCGACTGCAACGGGGTGGTCCTGGATCTGAAAACCCCCCAAGATGTTTCGGATGCCTATAAAAAAATCATATCCGATGCAAAAACCGGTTTCCCGGATGCGGATATCACCGGTGTCACAGTCCAGGCCATGCAGGACCGGCCCGATTATGAACTGATTGTCGGCACCAAAAAAGACCCCCAGTTCGGCCCGGTAATTCTTTTCGGCATGGGGGGTATTTTAACGGAAATATTCAAGGACGTCGCCATGGGCCTGCCGCCGCTGAACCGTATGCTGGCCCGTCATCTGATCGAAAAAACAGATATTTCAAAGGTCCTGAAGGGATTCAGAAACATTGCCGGAATCGATATGGCCCGCATGGAAGAGCTGCTCATCCGGGTGGCGCGGCTGGTGACCGATTTTCCTGAGATCCGGGCCCTGGATATCAATCCGCTGATGGTGAAAAACGGGGTTTTGTCCGCCGTCGATGCCAGGGTTTTTATCGAACCTGCACAGATCTCAGCTCCCATGCACCTGATCATCAGTTCCTACCCCTGGCAGTATGAGTCCCAGGCAGAAACCGTGGACGGTCAGCCGTTTTTTATCCGGCCCATCCGGCCCAGCGATGCGGACCTGCTCATCGACCATTTCCATTCCCTGTCCTCCAGAAGTGTTTACATGCGGTTTTTCTCTCCGTTGAAACAACTTTCAAAAGAGATGCTCATCCGGCTCACCCAGATTGATTATGACCGGGAAATCGCCCTGGTGGCGCTGATGGGGAAAGGCGTTGATCAGAAAATGGCGGGGGTGTGCCGGATCATCGTATTTCCGGACAAAACCCAGGGGGAATTTGCCCTTGCCATCAGTGATGACTGGCAGGGAAAAGGCATTGGCGCGTCCCTGCTGCGACAGTGCCTGAAAGCCTCACAAAAGATGGGAATCCGGCGCGTCATGGGCGTGGTGCTGGCGGAAAACACCCAGATGCTCAAACTCGGCAGAAAGCTGGGGTTTGCGATAAAACGAATGCCCGGCGGCGGAGAGTATGAACTGATCATTGAAAATGATACCCTGGATATTGAATAAATCCAACGGCCGGACTATGATTGAAACCGCAATCTGATTGGCTTGCTGTATTCTTATTTTTTAATGAAATCTGCGGGTGTTTACTTTGCCAAGGATGGTTTTGAACCGATTCGACCCCATATTTTTCGATCCGCGGGATCATGATCTGATCCGAGTAGTCAATTCTGTATACGATGCCGACGCCAGGCTGGGATATATCCGAAAACTGTACTACCCTTTTTTCCATCCCCTGGGCATCAAGGAACTGGCTGAATCCAAGGGACTTCACACCGCCTATGCCATTGCCAGCCTGCTGGAATCCATGGAACGGGGCGTCATCGAAAACCGTCTGGCCGCACTCAGGGCGCTCAAGGATGATGTCCTGGATACGGCGGACGGCGCCATGCCCAGGAATACGGCCCGGGTGCTTCTGCAGATCATGAAGGAACTGGTGAGGGCCAAAGGCAATGATGCCCGCCAGCTGTCGCTGGCCCATACCTTCCGCCTGGCCGCCTTTGGCAAGCCCCGGGTGGTCAGAAAACTGCTGTCACACTATCACCTGCTGGAAATGCCGGAGGCGTGGAACCAGATCACCTTTGACGACCATGTCCACGACGCCAACACATCGGGCAGAAAATCTCCCACCCACCTGATCATGGATGCCTGGATCAAAGGCATCCGGCGGCTGCGGGTCATCTATTATCACTATATCGAGCCCCGGTTTGCCTTGGAACTCATTGAGGCGGCAAAGATCATGGAGATCGATCTGCGGATCGGCATTGAATTCAAAACCCGTTACCGGGACCGCTATATTTCATTCATCTGGGTGTCCAGGGGTCTTCCGGACGCAGAATCGTTTCTGTGCTTTCTGTCGGAACCCCATGTGGTGGCGTTCATGGCCCAGGGCAAACAGGTGCTGAAATTTCAGGAAAACCAGATTCTGACGCTGTTGCACCGCTTCAACGCGCAGCACCTCAAAAAGATCTGCCAACACCTGGAAAGTGAGATACCGTCACTGGATCCGGCTGATTTTCTATGCTTTGTTTTTCCCGGTCAGCCGTCAGTCCCTCACCTGGCGGAATATATCCATGCGCTGGCACTCCAAGCCATGAAACACCGGGTGAAAATGCTGCAGGAAAGCTCTGGACAGGCGGATGCTGAAAAAAAAGCACAGATCCGATCCCATATTGAAAAGATGGAGGGTTTCAGTGTCAAAGAGATCCTGGACACTTATCTGAATCCAGATCAGTATCCGGATATTTTTCAGATAGCTGCAGCCGAGGATAACCCGGATCTTCCGGAGCGGTTGAAATTGACCCATACCCGGTTTCTTGAAACCATCGGAGGCCTTCACTG
>DATHSR010000059.1:0-2006 GCA_035464035.1 Desulfotignum sp.
CATCCAGGCCCATGCCGGCTTCCACACACACCACCAACAGGTCCAGTGCGTCGGGTAGTGACTTGAACAGGAGGATTTTGCGTTTATCGGTTTTCTGCTTGAGCCAGATATCGGGCAGGTAGAATCCGAACAACCCCAGCAGGACCAAAATGAGAATGGCATAGGTATTGCTCAGTGTGGGGTAAAAGAACAGCTTTATCACCAGAAATACGAAAACCAGCAGCACCGGGAAAAACAGCTTGGCTCCGTAAAATGCAGCGTCTACATGCCGTGATTTGATCCCGGCCTGGAGAAATTTAATTTTCATGGCCCCAAGTTGTTCCATGTTCAGGACCTGTCTGCCTTTTTGACCGGAAAAAAAACTGAAAAACGAAATCAAAGAACTCTTTGGTTCGGTCTCCCCCAGCAGCAGTGCGCGTTTATCAGGCAGCCTGCCGGCGGATGTCTCGTCTGATGCCAATCCGCCGTGTTGAATTTTCCGGACCATTTCCCTGGTTTTTTGCCGCTGCCGCAAAACCAGAACCACCCCCATGCTGATCAGGAAAATAATGAGAAAAAAAACAGGGAAAAGCAGGAGGATCTGATTCTGGCTCAAAAAAACAGGCATGGGAAAAACTCCTTATACGTCTATGTCAACCATATTTTTCATGACCACTGCACCGATCACCATGCCGACCCCGGCAGCCCCCAGCATGATCCAGCCCACGGGTTCTTCAATCAGGGGTTGGAGAGATGAGGGGTTTGAGAAAAAAACGAAAAACGCGATAACAAAAGGAAGAAGAATCAGAATCACAGCAGACAGGCGGCCTTCTGCGGATAATGTCCGGACATTGCCTTGAAACCGGAATCGTTCCCGCAGAATATGGGCCAGGCTTTCAATCAAAGCGGCCAGGTTGCCGCCGGTTTCCCGCTGGATGATCACGGACATCACAAAAAACTTGATTTCCCTGCAGGCCACCCGGTTCATCAGATTTTTCAGGGCCACGGGCACACTGACGCCGAAGTTGATCTCATCGATTGTTTCTTCAAATTCAGTGCCCAGAGGATCATCAAATTCATCTGCAGCCAGCTGCAGGCTGCTGGTAAAGGAATGCCCGGACCGAAGGGCCCGGGCGATCATGTCCAGCCCTTCGTGGAGCTGGGCCTGGAATTTTTTGGCCCGCCGGTTTTTCAGTACCGTCAGGTAGGGGTAAGGCAGAAAAAGGCCGACGAGCCCCACAAGCCCGGCTATGATCAGACTGTCTAGCACAAACATCACAATCATGCCGCTGAATGTCCCCAGGAATAAACCGGCCAGGACATATACGCTCAGGGGCAATTTCACATTGGCCTGCAGCACCAGCTGGTCCAGATTCCGGACAATGGAAGAAGACAGCAGAAGCCGGTTCAAAAAAGGGATGTCACTGAGTTTCCTGGTTTTGATGATATCACCGGCGCTGTTTTCCGTAAACGTGAATTTACTGAGCCGCTTTTTCAGTTTGGCCCGCTGGGTGGACCTCAGATTCCGGAATCCGCGCAGACTGAGTTCGATGATAATCAATACAGTGAAAAAGATAACAGCGCTGATGATCATGAAATCCATGGACAGTTCCTTTTTTTGTCAGACATCCACCTGAAAGGATCGGTTGAACAGGTCCTGATTGAATTTGATACCCGCCACTTTGAACCGTTCAATAAATTTGGGGCGGATGCCGGTGAATTTGAACTTTCCCCGCACATTGCCGTTTTCATCCACCCGGGTTTTCTCAAAGGTAAAGATCTCCTGCATGGTGACTGTATTGCCCTCCATGCCGGTGATTTCCTGGAGGCTGACCAGTTTGCGCCGCCCGTCGGTCAGCCGGGCCACCTGGATCACGATATGGATGGCGGAGCTGATGAATTTCCGGATGAATTCGGTGGGAATGTCGAAATTGGCCATGGCCACCATGGTTTCCAGGCGCATCAGCGCGTCTCTGGGCGTGTTGGCATGAACCGTGGTCAACGATCCGTCATGTCCGGTATTCATG
>DATHSR010000060.1:0-2002 GCA_035464035.1 Desulfotignum sp.
GTTGCAGCAGATGTTCATCAACCTGCTGTTGAATGCCGTTGAAAGCATGAACGGGGAAGGAACCCTGCGGGTGAGCGGCCGGGCGGTCACGGAAGGCGCCTGTGACCACTACTGCATCATGATTGAAGACAGCGGCAAAGGCATCCCGGCGGACCGGCGCAGGCAGGTGTTTGACCCGTTCTTCACCCGGGGAAAAACCCAGGGGGTGGGACTGGGCCTGTTTCTGGCCCGGCGCATCGCCCGGAACCATAACGGAGATATCATGGCGGATGACAGCGCCCTGGGGGGCGCGGCAATGAAGGTGATCCTGCCGGCACAATCTACAGAAAGCGGGTAAACCATGCGGTTACTGATTGTTGAAGATGAACCGGAGATGCTGTTTTTTTTGAAACGGTTTTTTCAGAGAAAAGGATATCTTGTCACGGCGGTGGCCAGCGGGGAAGACGCCTGGGCAGCTCTTTCGGTTACCGAATATGACCTGGTGATCTCTGATCTGATGCTGGAAAAAATGAGCGGCATCGAACTTTTGAAAAAGGCCCGGGCCATTGACCGGGATCTGCCGTTTATCATCATCACCGGTGCCGGCAGCATTGAAAGCGCTGTGGAAGCCATCAAGATCGGTGCGTTTCACTATGTCACCAAACCGTTCAAGCGCCAGGAACTGGAAATCACCGTGCAGCGGGCCGTGGAATTCGGCCGGATGAACCGGCGGCTGTCAAAGCTCAACGAAAAAGCATCCACGGAAAACAGTTTATTCATCATCGGAAAAACCAGGCAGATGAACCGGATTGTGAGCATCATCGAAAAGGTCGCAGATTCGGATACCCCGGTTCTCATCCAGGGGGAGACCGGCACCGGCAAAACCATGTTCGCCCGCCATATTCATGCCCTGAGCCGGCGGGGGGAAGGCCCGTTTGTCACCATCGACTGCGGGGCCATCATGCCCACCCTGCTGGAAAGCGAGCTGTTCGGACATGTCAAGGGTGCCTTTACCGGTGCTGTCCGGGCCAAGCGGGGGCTGCTGGAAGAGGCCTGCGGCGGCACGGCGTTTCTGGACGAAATCGGCGAGCTGACCCCCCAGACCCAGGTGAAGCTGCTGCGGGCCATCCAGGAAAAAGAGATCCGCCCGGTGGGGGGAAACCAGATCATCCGGATCGATGTGCGGTTCATCTCCGCCACCAACCGGGACCTCCAGCAGGAGGTCAAATCCGGCAGCTTCAGGGAAGATCTGTACTACCGCCTCTCATTGATCCCGCTGAACCTGCCGCCTTTGAGGGAACGAAGAGAAGACCTGCTGCAGTTTGTGGCCCAGTTTGTCCAGGAGTTCAACCAGCGCCACAACAAGCAGGTGACCAAACTGAGTCCGGCTGTGCTGCAGAAGATCATGAACCTGCCCTGGAAAGGAAATATCCGCGAGCTTAAAAACGTGATCGAACGGGCCGTGCTGCTGTCGGATGGACCGGTCATCGACTCGGAATGCTTCGGGGCCGGCGGCATGGACCCCAATATCATGGAACACGGCGCCCACGGGGATACGGATCCGGCCGGTGAACCGCTGCTGCTGAGAAAAACCGTGGAAGAAGCCGAAAAAACAGCCATCCGGCGGGCACTTCGCCTGGCCGAGGGAAACCGGTCCAAGGCCGCCCTTTTTCTGGGCATCGGCCGGCGGACCCTGTACGACAAACTGGCATATTACCAGATTGAAGTGGATCCGGCAGGATGACATGCGGCGGTCAAGGCCGACCCGGCCGGACGGTACGGTTGTTTTCCGCCGGCACCTGTGGTAAAAAACATGGATTGATACAATGACCCTTTTTTGCATCTCTTTAAGGAAACGGAATGCCACAAAATTCTCCCTGCGCCGGACCGGCCCTGCCGGGTCAGACACCTGATTCCACGGAACTGGCACTGTTCACCGACCTGTATGAACTCACCATGCTCCAGGCTTATTTTAATGAAGCCATGTTTGAAAAATCGGTTTTCAGCCTGTTTGTGCGGCGGC
>DATHSR010000061.1:0-5814 GCA_035464035.1 Desulfotignum sp.
CCGCCTGCATCGGGGCGATCTGGTGCTTTCTGCCCCTGTTCGGCGCCCAGATGTTCAGCCTGTCGGGTGCCGGCATCGGTCTGCTGGTGACCCTGGGGGTGTTCATTTCCGGGGTGCTTCAACTGCCCATGGGCTATGCCGCAGACCGCATCAGCCGGCCTGTCATGACCTGTGCCGGCGGCATCACCGCCACCGCCGGCATGGTTTGGATCTATTTTGCCGGCTCTTTTTTCGACCTGCTGGCGGCGGTATCGGTGTTCGGTGTGGGCGGCGGCATCGCCATGCCCGCGATTTCCGCCCTGGCCGTGGTCAAGGGAGAACAGAAAAAAGCCATGGGATCGGTGATGGCGGTGATGACCGTGGCCCACAGCCTGGGCATGCTCACCGGATCCCTGACCGCCGGCCTGGCCATGGATTTTTTCAATCTCAGGCTGGCGTTTCCCATGGCCGGTCTGGTCATGGCTTTAGGCACCTTGGTGTTTGCCCTGGTTCATCTGTCCAGGGCTGTCCGGCGGTCTTGAAACCATAAAAATTTCATCCGTCATGGTTTAAAAGCCTGAAAATGTGATAAGATTGTGAATAAAGGATTTACATGAAAGAAAGGGTTAAAGAATGAAAAATTTATCTGTCATCACCAGTATGGTTGTGTTTACAGCCATGGTCACTCTGCTGGCAGGCGGGTGCGCATCCAGCCGTTCCGGCGAGGTATATTCCAGGGATCATGCCCGCCAGGCCCAGACCGTCATGACCGGTACCGTGGCATCGGTCAAGCATGTCACCATCGAGGGGACCAAAACCCCTGTCGGGACCGCAGCCGGCGGCGTTGCCGGCGGGGTGCTGGGCAGTACCGTGGGAAGCGGGTCCGGCCGTACCGTTGCAACGGTGGTGGGTGCCCTGGCCGGGGCTGCCGCCGGCACGGCCGCAGAAGAAGGCCTGACCCGGAAGCCCGGGTTGGAGATCGTGGTGAACCAGGACAACGGCACCACCATTGTGGTGGTCCAGGAGGCGGATGTGGAACTGATGCCCGGAGACCGGGTCCGGATCATCACCGCCGGTGACGGCACCACCCGGGTATCCCGATAACCGCTGTTTAACAAAAAGATTTTCTAACAGTCCGTTTGCTTTGGTGAATGGAAAAAGAGCACTATATGAAAAAACAGACCGTGACCAATCCCTTTTTGCGCAATATCGCCATCATCGCCCACGTGGACCATGGCAAAACCACCCTGGTGGATGCCATGTTCCGTCAGAGCGGTATTTTCAGGGAGGGGCAGCAGGTGGATGAACGCCTCATGGACAGCATGGATCTGGAGCGGGAGAGGGGCATCACCATTGCCGCCAAGAACTGTTCCGTTTTGTGGAAAGAGGTGAAGATCAATATCATCGATACCCCGGGCCATGCGGATTTCGGCGGAGAAGTGGAACGGGCCCTGTCCATGGCGGACAGCGCCATCCTTCTGGTGGATGCGTCGGAAGGCCCCTTGCCCCAGACCCGGTTCGTCCTTAAAAAAACCTTTGAGGCCCGCCTGCCGGTCATGGTGATCATCAACAAGATAGACCGCAAGGACGCCCGGCCCGATGCGGTACTGGACATGGTCTATGACCTGTTCATCGATCTGGAGGCCACCGAAGATCAGCTGGATTTCACCTATTTTTATGCCGTCGGACGGGACGGGGTCGTCAAGCGGGACCTGGATGCGGATGTGGGTCATCTGCATGTGCTGTTCGACACCATTGTCGAAGAAATGCCGCCGCCCTCCTATGATCCGGAGGCCCCGTTTCAGATGCTGGTGTCTGACCTGGGGTATTCCGATTACCTGGGACGTCTGGCCATCGGCAAGGTGTTCAACGGATCTGCCCAATCCAATGAATCCCTGGTGTGCCTGGGGGAAAACAACCGGCAGATTGCCCTCAGGGTCACCAAACTCCAGTCCTACAAAGGCATGGCCCTGGTGCCGGTGGACCGGGCCGAACCCGGGGATATCGTGGTGCTGTCGGGCATCGAGGATGTCAGGATCGGCGATACCATCTGTACCCGGGACAATCCAAAGGCCCTGCCCCGTATCACGGTGGACGAGCCCACGGTGTTCATGCAGTTTGCCATCTCCAACTCCCCGTTTGCCGGCCGGGAAGGCAAATATGTCCAGTCCCGGAAGATCAGAGAGCGCCTGCTCAAGGAAACCTTGAAAAATGTGGCCATCGAGGTGGAAGACAGCACCACGGATGAGAGTTTTGTGGTCAAGGGGAGAGGTGAGCTCCAGCTGGCGATTCTCATCGAGACCATGCGGCGGGAGGGATTTGAGCTCTGCGTGAGCCGGCCCAAGGTGATCTACCGGTATGACAAAGGAGAGAGACGGGAGCCCATCGAGCATCTGTTTGTGGACTGCGAGGAGGATTTCATGGGGGTGGTGACCGAAAAACTCTCCATCCGCAAGGGCAAAATGACCAACCTGGTGAACAACGGCAAAGGACGGGTCCGTATCGAGTTCTCCATTCCGTCACGGTCTTTGATCGGCTACCGGGATGAATTTCTCACCGACACAAGGGGCACCGGGATCATGAATTCCTATCTGGCCGGGTACGAACCGTTCCGGGGGGAATTTCCGGTGCGGTTCAACGGGTCCCTGGTGTCGTACCGGCAGGGCACGGCCGTGCCCTATGCCCTGTTCAACCTGGAGCCCCGGGGCCAGCTGTTCATTGTGCCCGGCACCCCGGTGTATGAGGGCATGATCATCGGCGAGCACAACCGGGCCACGGATATCGACGTCAACCCCTGCAAGGAGAAAAAACTCACCAACATGCGGGCATCGGGCAAGGATGAAAACGTGGTGTGCACGCCGGTGCGGGAGATGACCCTGGAAAAGGCGATCCACTTTATCGCCGACGATGAGATGGTGGAGGTCACGCCGGTGTCCATCCGGCTGCGCAAAACCGTGCTCAACGCCCAGAAGCGTCACCAGGCGGCAGGCAGACTCAAGAAAAAAGATAAGGATTAGAAAGGCAGCCCCCCGGGGGGTCCCTTGCACCGGGCCCGGGATTTTTGAATCTGACGGTCCGGTCACAAGGACCCCTTGGGGGCGTTTACTATATTGCTGGCGGTCATCCTGCCTGTGATGGTTTCATGCGGCCTGTTCGGGCGGCAAAACAGACCGCATCAGGTATGGATGATCTTGAAACCGCTGCCTTTGGGGTGATCGGCCTGGAATCTGGCCAGCCGGTCCGCAAGGACCGGGAACTGGTCTTTGCCGGTCAGCGACACACAGGCCCGCAACCCTTCGTGGCGGTCACTGCCCGTGGTGGTCAAAGAAATGGCGCTGATGCCGTAATAGAGCAGCTCTTCCACCAGCTCCACACCGGTGAACCCCGGGTAGGCAATGGTAAAATAAAATCCGTCGGCAATGGGCTGGTCATCATCCATGTCATACACGATCTCAAATCCGTTTTCGGTGAACATCTGCTTCATGGCCCCGGCCCGGTCCCCGTATTCCTTCACGTGATCCACAAAATTGAATTCCCCGGAATTGACCGCTTCGAGCAGCCCCAAAAGCCCGTACTGGTTGGAGTGGGACACCCCGGAGCTCAACGCATACATGGCCCCGAAAATATAGGCATACCCGAACCGGTCACTGCCGAAAAAGGACTTGATATTGCTGCCGGTGGAATGAAACAGCTTTTCCGGAATCGCGGTCATGCCGATGCGCTGGCCGGCCAGAGAAAAGGATTTGGAGCTGGAGATCAACAGAATGTAGTTGTCGGTGAATTTGGCCACCGACGGGATAAACGGCGGCTGACCCGGCTTTGAATAGTCCTGCCGGAAATCCATGCCGAAATAGGCCAGATCTTCCATGACGATGCAGTCGTACTTGGTGGCCAGAGCGCCGATGGTTTCAAGCTCTTTTTCAGTAAAGCAGATCCATGCCGGGTTGTTGGGGTTGGAGTACATGATGGCGGCCACATCCCCTTTTTCAAGAAAAGTCTCCAGTTTGGGACCCAGCTTGTCTCCCCGGTACTCATATACGTCAAAATGGGCATAGGGCAGCCCGATCACCCTGGCCTGGTGCTTGTTGACCGGAAACCCCGGATCGATGAACAGGATCCGGTCCCTGCCATGGACCCGTCTGCCGCAGCACATCATGGCCATGTAGCACCCCTGCATGGACCCGACGGTGGGAAAGCAGGAGTCCGCCGGAATCTCTATATCCACAAAATTTTTCACAAACCTGGAAATTTCGGTTTTCAGCTGGGGAATGCCGTCAAAAGGGGGGTATTTGGATCCCACCCCCTGTCTTAAGGCCTCGATCTCCGCATCCACGGCGATCTGGGGCGGCGCCAGCCCCGGCACCCCCATCTCCATGCGGATGAACCGGTCGTTGGTGGCGGTTTCAATGTTGTTCACGATCCGGTTCAATTCCCGGATGGAGGCCAGGCCCACGGACGCAAGGCCCATCTTGTCGATTTCCTGTTTGACGGTCTGACGGTTGATCGGGGTTTCCATGCACATCTCCTGAAAAAAATCTGATTAAAAAAATAATCAATTATTTGACCGGAAAGAGTGTAAGGGGTTTGCGGTTTTTTTTCAAGCGGTAAATGGGGGTTACGGCCGCTTTCCGGTCATCTTGTCGTGGAACCGCTGCACATGGTCCGTGATGATGGCGGATGCGGCAGCCCCGTCCTTTGCCTTCATGGCGGCAATGATTTTTTCGAAATCGTTCAGGTTCTCCAGGGTGCGCTCCGGGTTCATGGGCAGATAATCCTGATAATACCGGTGGATGTTGTCATGGATACTTTTCTGGACAAACTGGAACACGGGGTTCCGGGACATGGTGCCGAGATAGGTGTGCATGGCTTCATCGGTTTTCAAGAAATTTTCCCAGTCCTGGATTTCAAAACAGTGCCTGGCGCTGTCCTGCAGCCGTTCCAGTTCTATGATATCTTCGGCTGTGGCCCGTTCCGTGGCCAGTGCCACCAGGCTGCCTTCGATTTTGATCCGGAATTCGGACAAATGCTCCAGGGATACCTCCCCGGACTGGATGAGCAGGGCCAGGGATTCCATGAGAGGATCGCCGTCCATGCGCTTGACAATGGCACCGCCGGCCACCCCCAGCTTGATCTCGATGAGCCCTTTCTGCTCTAAGACCCGCAGCGCCTCCCGCAGGGTTCCCCGGCTGGTGTTGAACATCTCTTTGAGGTCCCGCTCCGCCGGCAGCCGGGTGCCCGGGGCCAGCTTTCCGCTCACGATGGCCTCCTGGATCTGGTCCACCACATCCTGGAACACCCGGTTCTGTTTGGCGCGTTTAAACATAAAAACGTCCCGTTTTTCTACTTGAATTGTTCCATGCCGGAAAAATCCCGGTACGGATCAAAATGGGTTAAAACATCCCGGTCCTCATTTGTCAACCGGGATGTGACCATCCGGGTCAGCAGTTCCCCCAGTCCCGGCCCCAGCATGTAGCCCTGGCCGCACATGCCCACGGCATTGATGAAATGGGGGTGCTCCTTCACCGGCCCCACAATGGGGAATCCGTCCGGGGTCATGGGGTACTGGCCCCGCCAGGTGCGCCGCACCTTGAGATTGGCAAGCCGGGGGAAGAGGGTCACCATGCGCTTGGCCACCTGGGGCAGAAACACCGAGGTGGCTTCCGATGCCGTGCCCTTGATCAGGTGTCTGGGGGTCAGGCAGAAGATCACGTGCCCTTCCTTGTTCTGGTAAAAATAGTAATTGGCGGAATCTTCGGTGGCCGGATCATGGCAGGGACGCAGGTCCACGATCATGGGGCCGAAAAACCGCTGCACCGGTTCGGTGATGGCCCCTTC
>DATHSR010000062.1:0-4426 GCA_035464035.1 Desulfotignum sp.
GCCGTGAGCCGTCCGCCAAAGGTGAGGGCTCTGGGTTCTGCCTGGGGAATGGCGAAATCATACTCCGATGCCGGCACCGGGGCGGCCAGTCCCCAGAACAGGACCAGGAGCGCCGGAAACCAGGCATAAAAACAGGGCCGGTGTTCCACGGTCAGCGCAGGTCCCTGATCCGGGGCAGATAGTTCAGGGTGAACACCTCGTCGGCCAGGGTGCGCTTTTTCAGGTTGGCCGAGATCATGATGGATCTGTATCCTTTGTACAGCGGGCTGTCGGTTTCCATCACCGCAGGTCTGACCACGCCGTCGCCGATGTCCTTGACCTCGGTGAAGTGCAGGGTCTTGATGAGCATGCCCGTGGCTGCATAGCACTCGATTTTCGTGGGCACCAGTTCCTCTTTGAGCACCCACATCCTGAGCCGGTCATAGGCCACGCTCCCGGTTTTGGCCGTCAGGTCCAGCAGGTGCTGGCCCTGGTCTTCCTCCAGCGCGGCCACGTCATATTCCACAGGGTAGTCCAGGCGCATGATATCCGCGTTGTTGAACACCCCGCCCACCACCGACTGCATGCTGGTGATGCGGATGGGTTTGCCCACGTTGGGGATGAACAGCCACATGTTGTCCCCCAGCCGCAGGGTGGCCCGCCCGGCCTCGCTGGCAGGAGACACGAACAGGGTCACCACCTTGTCCTGGTCTTTTTTGAGAAACCAGAGCACAAACTCCTTTGTTCTGCCGCCCGGCTCGATGTTGATGATCTTGCGGTACATCTCCAGGTCGCCGGGCTGAAGGTTTCTGTCCACCTGTTCCAGGATCCGGGCGCCGGTGAGAGTGTCTTGAGCCGACACCAGGTCCGGTGCCGGAAACAGGAACAGGAGCGCCCCCAGCAGCACTGAAATCAGGCAGGTTTTGTGCCGGCGGCCGGGGCAGAAAATTGTGATCGGTTTCATGGCAGTCTCTCTTTGGTTAAAGGTCTGGGGGTGTGTCCCGTCATCGCACTGCAATTTCATACATGGCGCAGAGTATATCACACATGGCGCAGGGCATCCACGGGTTCCAGGGCCGCGGCCCTGGCTGCCGGCTGCAGGCTGGCGACGACCGACACCAGCAGCACGATGAGGCAGGCGGAGATTACCTCGCCAAAGGATATGGAAGGGGCCAGTTTAAATACCTGGCCGGCCCCGCCGAATGCCACCTCCACACCGGTGAGGTTCAATATCCACAGCACCCCGGTCCCCACGACAGCACCCGCCAGTGCCCCGGCCAGTCCCAGACAGAACCCTTCGGCCACAAACAGGGCCATGATCCGGGACGGCCGGGTGCCCATGGCCGCCAGGGTGCCGATCTCCCGGACCCGCTCATACACGCTCATGATCATGACATTGAGCACGCTGATCAGCACCACGGCAATCAGAATGATCTTTATCCCCAGGGTCATGAGGTCGATCATGCGCACCACGTTGTAAAACGGGGTGAGCTGCTGCCAGGTGTGCACCTCGAACAGGGGCTGTCCCGCAGGCGTGGTCATGGGCGCCAGCCGGTGCTGCACCTGATCCGCCACACCGGACAGCCGGTCAAAGTCCGTCACCCGGACCGCCACCTCGCTGATTTCCAGATTATCCATGCGCAGCAGGGCGGCGGCATCGTCCATGTGCAGATACCCGTCCCGGCCCCCCGGACCCATCAGGCTTTCCACCACCCCGGCCACCGCAAAGGTCATGCCGTTCACCGACCCGTCCCGGTTGTTGGCCACCAGCACCACGGTATCTCCGGTGGCGATCCCCATCCCTCTGGCCAGAATTTCAGGCAGCAGCACCTGGCCGGGGGCCAGCAGGATATCCGGATCCATGGCATCCCTGATGCGCGATTTGAGCAGCGGCGCCACCTGGTTTTCTTTGACCGGGTCGATGCCGTTGAGGCGCACGTTGGTGGTCTGGGCAAAATTGCTGAGCATGGCCCCGAACTTGATCCGGGGGGAAAATCCCGTCACGCCCGGTGTCTGGTTCAGAATGTCGGTAAGCTGATTAAAGGGTTTTTCCGGGATCATCCGGTCCAGGGGCAGGTTGTCGATGCTGGCCATATAGCCTTTTTTGTGCACCTGCATGTGGGAGAGCACCGAGTCGGTGATCTGGCCGGTAATGGCCCGTTTAAACGACCCGCTCAGTCCCGTGAAAACGATCACCGCCACCACGCCCACGGCAATGAGCAGGCCGGTGAGCAGGGTGCGGCGCTTGTACCGCAGCAGGTTCCGGACCGCCAGGAACATTACCTTGATCATGACGCACCTCCCGGGGTTTTAAAGGTGTCAGGGGGTTGAGGGGTTTCATCATCTGGGTCATGCCCGGGGTCTGCCTGTTTTTTTTCCGTCAGGTCCGGGCCGTTCCTGAGCCGGCCGTCCTCCATGTGAAAAAATCCTTCAGCCTGGTCCATAATCCGGGGATCATGGGTGGAAAAGATAAAGGTGATGCCGAACTCATCCCGCATGCGTTTCATCAGATCGATCACCTTCTGGGCCGTGGCACCGTCCAGGTTGGCCGTGGGTTCATCCGCCAGCACCAGGGCCGGATTTCCCACCAGGGCCCTTGCAATGGCCACCCGCTGTTTCTGGCCCCCGGACAGCTGGGCCGGGTATTTGCCGGCCTGATCCGCCATGCCCACCGCGGCCAGCACCTTTTCCACGGCCGGGCCCCGCTGCGCTCTGGGCAGGTCCTGGATCATGAGCAGCGGATATTCCACGTTTTCATGCACCGTGAGCACCGGCAGCAGATTGAAATCCTGGAACACGAACCCCAGGTGTCCGCCTCTGAATGCCGCGCTCTGCCGCCGGTTCATGTTGCCCACCGCCTGTCCGGCCACGGTCACCGTCCCTTGGGTGGGCTGGTCCAGGCACCCGATCAGGTTCAACGCCGTGGTCTTGCCGCTGCCAGAGGGCCCTACAAACGCGGTGAACATCCCTTTGGGAATCTTCAGGCTCACATCTTGTAAGGCCGTGACCGTGGTTTCCCCGGTCCGGTAGATTTTGGATACGTTTTCAAAGGTGACAATGTCCATGGGAGGGCATCCTTATCCGCTTTATTTATATGATGTGGCAGTCATAGCGTAAAAATTTTGAATCATCAGACATCAGGTTCAGCCTTTCGGAAACGGCCTGGGCAATGATCATGCGGTCAAACGGGTCTCTGTGGTGCAGGGGAAGCCGGGCCATGGTCATTGCATGGATGCCTGAAAAACCCAATATATCGAGCTGCATTTCCCGTGCCAGCTCCAATGGATCAAAATCGACATCGATTTTACCGATGGATGATTTTATGACCAGTTCCGCAATACTCATGGCACTCAAAAACACTTCGTTTCCGGGAAACTCAAGTTCATACCGTCTTTTTTCATTCAGACGTTCAGGGCAGGACAGCATCCAGAGAAAAATATGCGTATCCACAAGAATTTTCATGAGGCATCCCCATAAAAAAGGGAATTTATCTCATCATCTTCATCCATGAAATCGTCAGGAATATGGATCTTTCCTTTGAGTAATCCCAGTTTTCGTTTGGTTTTGGGTTTATATGCGATCAATTCCACCAGCGGCAGGTTGTTTTTGGCAATAATAACTTTTTCTCCGTGATGTGCCATATCAATCAGCTTTGATAGCTGGGTTTTGGCTTCAGACACATTGATAATCATTGGTTTACCCCCTATATAAATTTTAATATGTCTGACCAAGTATATTCATTCAGACCAGGTTGGTCAACATGGAACAGATTTTTCTGAAGCGGTTGACAGAAACTGTACCCCGGGATTTTGTGTTTGACAAGATCTGTTACAGGGTACAGACTGGGCGGGAAAAAATGACCATGACACCTTTACAGACAGAAAAAAACATGCCCCTGCCGCCTGCCGGCGGCGTCACCCACCCGGTGGTGATGGTGGTGTGCCTGTGCGTGGCCGAGGTGGCCGGCATGCTGGGGGTGTTTGCCTTTCCCGCGCTGCTGCCCCATTTCATGCAGATCTGGGAGCTGTCCGGCAACCAGGCCGGATGGATCAACGGCATCTATTTTATCGGATACACCGGGGCGGTGCCCCTGCTCACCAGCCTTACCGACCGGATGGATGCCCGGCGGATCTACCTGGCCGGGTGCGTCATCGGCATCATATCCAATCTGGGGTTTGCCTATGTTGCCGGCGGATTCTGGACAGCACTGCTTTTCCGGGCCCTGTGCGGCATCGCCCTGGCCGGCACCTTCATACCCGGGCTCAAGGCCCTCATGGACCGGCTGGCCCCGTCTGCCCAGCCCCGGAGCATCGCCTTTTACACCGCCTGCTTCGGGCTGGGGATGAGCCTGTCCTTTTTTGTCACCGGAAAATTGTTTCACGCGTGGGGGTGGGAAACCGCCTTTGCCGCTGCGGCTGCCGGGTCCGGCCTGGCCCTGGTGCTGGCG
>DATHSR010000063.1:0-1897 GCA_035464035.1 Desulfotignum sp.
GGCCAGGGCCGTGATCAGCGTCTGCAGATCTGCTGCGCCTCCCATATCGGCGGAGATCTCTTCAAAAATGCTGTAGTAGCGGTGCTCAAACCCGCTGTACCCCATGCGGTGAAATTCCCTGAGCCGGACCAGCTGGTACAGGGGCATGCGGGCATCAAAAATACCCATCTGGGCCAGGTCATTGCCCAGCCGGGTACTGTTTCCCAAAGTGCCTTCAAGGCCGGGCTCTGGTCGGTGCTCATCAACGAGATCAGGTAGTCCACCAGCCGGAAATCCGGGATGAAATCGCCTTTGAAACCACATACCCTGCTGATGAACCGGTCCAGCCAGACCGGGCCGAAAGGGGTGACGGCCTGGCCCAGGATCCGGTTGGCCGCCTTTTTTTTCCACCGCCGCCAGAGCATGCGAAGGTGAGTGTAGTCCAGTTCGTGGGGAAGAAATCCCAGGATTTTTTCCGGATGAAAATCTTCAAAACCGAGGCGATAGGGAGAGGCGCTGTAGGTGCCGGGAAACAGGCATAAAAAATGCTCCGCCACCTTGATCACCAGATCGCCTAAGCGTTTTTCATGCACTGCGGTGAACCCTGATCCCGGATCCGCCAGAAGCCGTGCGAGTTTCAGGCTGCCGATACTGATGTGGGTGCCGTTGTTGGCCAGGCTGATATTGGAACTGCTGGGAAGGATCACCAGGTTTGAGTTGATGATGCCGGCTTCCCTGAGTTTGGCAATGGCGTTGATCTGGCTTCTGGACAGCACCTCATGGCACAGATTCATATAGGCGTGCTTTCCCTCGCCCCGGTTCCAGCCCGACAGGCAGGGGCTCATGAAAAGATAGCGGTAGAATGTATCTGAAAGGCAGGCGTTGAGCCGGTGCTGCATTACCGGCGGAGAGGCGGAAAAAAACACCCGCACCTGCTGGCCGGCATCCAGCAGCCCCAGTTTCTGTTCCGCATATTTCACCAGCAGCTGGGTGAACATAAACCGGATCAGGGTTTCCGTAGCAAGGGTGCGGCCGATACCCCTGGACCCGGCTCCGGACCGCACCGGATGGAAAGAAAATATTTCAGGGGAAGTGTTGTCATTGAGAAAATGGGCCATCATCCGCTCTCCGGTCTGTTTGATCCGCGGATGAATCAGGGGTGCCGACCCGATCACGTCGGCCAGGGACAGTTTGAGCAGGTAGGAGACCGGTACCCGGATCATGGGTTCACCGGCCCGGGTGAACCGGAATTGCCCGGCATCCGACCGGAGGCCGCCATCCGGATCAGCCTTGTCCGCCAGCAGGTCTGATGCAAACACCTGCCGGGCAAAGGTGTTGAGTCTTTGTTCAGGAAACCGGACCCAGGCGTTTTCCCAGACATCGTTTTTCTGTTCCAGATACCGTTCCAGGGCGGTGATCGTTTTGCGTGAGGTGTCCCCGGAGGCGGCCCGGCGCACCATGTTCTTGAAAAAATTGGCAGACTCGATGGTGATTGGCAGGTCCACATCCTCTCGTTTGCCCAGCACCAAGGCCTGGAATTCATTTTCCGCGCCAGCTGTGACATCTCTGAAGGAAAAGGGCAGGGATTCAATGAACGCGTCCATGGAACCGGTCCGGATCTCCAGGGCATGGTGAAGAAAATCGTTGGCAGAGGTGGTCTCCGGATGACGGGTTGTGGCTGACGGGCACCGGGCAGAAGGGTTGCAGGGTGTTGCCTGAATGGCCGGCATGGTGGAAATGCGCTCCTTGAGTACAAAGTTATCAGCAGTTCAGGCGCATTATCCGCCCCAAGTGTTGGAAACAGGTTACCTGGATGATAAAATTGTATTTGACTCAGTATTTTTCGATAAACGCGTCCACATTGTAGAGATCCCTGAACCCTTGTTCCAGCTTTTCCCGGGGCCAGTCCCAGAAGCGG
>DATHSR010000064.1:0-2518 GCA_035464035.1 Desulfotignum sp.
TTCTTTCCCTCCGAAACCCCTTTGTAAAAAGCCGACAGATTTTTTATAAGGTGATCAGCCGGCAGTACCAGCATCACCGGATCCTGATCCTGCATCATCAGCTTGATGGCGGACAGGGCAATGGCCGGGGCGGTGTTTTTAGCTGCCGGCTCCAGAATGATGGCTTCCGGGACGACCTGAATCCGGTGAAGCTGCTCGGCGGTCATGAAACGGTGAACGTCGTTGCAGACCACAAGGGGCGCACCGCTTTCTTTGATCTCCTTGAGCCGGAGAACGGTGTTCTGGAGCATGGTGTGCTGGTTGTATATGTTGATAAGCTGTTTGGGGTACAACTCTCTGGACAGGGGCCACAGCCGGGTGCCGGATCCGCCTGCAAGGATGACGGGAACAATCATGGAATCTCCTTTTTCCGGGAGTGTCATTTTTTTGCAGCAAACAAGTGGATATGGAGTCCGCGCTCGACTGCATACCGGTCCACAGACAGCAGGTGGAGGCCGCTTTGCGCAAGCCAGGTTTCCACCTGTTTTTTTTCAAACCCCAGCCAGGCGCCGCCGATGATATCCTTGATCGCTTCCTGGTCATGGTGGTCAAAATCAGCCAGCAGAAACAGCCCGCCGGGCTTGAGCACCCGGAACACTTCATGGATGGCCTTTTCCGGCTGAAAAATATGATACAGGACCATGCTCATGACAACCGTATCCACCTCCTGGTCCTTCATGGGCAGGTATTCCACCTCTCCCAGGCGCAGCTCAATGGGCCGGGCATCCGGCAGCTTGAGCCGTGCCTGTTCCAGCATTTCAGGGGAGGCATCCACACCGATGAGCATTCCATATTGGCCTTTTACCAGAAGTCCCAGCAGTTCCCCTGTGCCGCATCCCAGATCTGCAATGCTCCGCCGGCCCCTGATCCGTTCTGTCAGCACCTCATTTAAATTAAAATTACCCAGCACCTCTTTTTTCAACCCTTCCCACTGGGGGGCGACAGTGCTGAAGAACCGTTTGGTCCTGTTCTTTCGGATCATGATAATTTGACGGGCTTTTTCCAAATCCAGACAGCAGACCGGATCCGACTGGATCCGGTCACAGGCCAGCTGGATCAAAGGCCGGTTTTCAGGACGCGTATCGGCACAGTAATACATGAAGCTGCCCTCTTTTCTGGCAGACAGCAGGCCCGACTCCAACAGAATTTTCAAATGCCGGGACACCCCGGACTGAATCATGTCCACAATGGAGACAATCTCATTGACATTGAGTTCCACTTCATTGAGGATGTGAAGCAGCCTCAGCCGGGTCGGATCGGACAGGGCCTTGAATTGTTTGATGACATCCATTATTTGACCGTCACCACCGGGCAGTGGGCCTGGAGAATAACGGCCTGAGCGGTTGATCCAAAGAGAAGCTTGCCGACTTTGGAACGGCTTTTGACACCGATGATGATTTCTTCGGCCCCAGTGTCTTTTGCAAACCCGACAATGTCCTCACCCGGTTCCATCCCCCTGATCAGCAGATGGGTTTCACAGGGTATTTTTTTTTCATCTAAAAACATTTTTGCCTGCCGCAGATTTTCCTCCACCTCCTGAACCTCTCGCTGATCGGTATTTACACCGCCCTTCATGGAAGTGACCACCACAACCTGCCCGTCAAAGGCCCGGGCATGACGGGCCGCAACTTCAAGCAGATCTTTTCCCACATTGACCCCTTTGTATCCCACTAAAATTTTCATCCTTGTCTCCTCACCAAAGGTCCTCGAAAAAAGTTTCATCCAGCGATATTATGGGGTTTTGTACAAAGAAAATCAACCGGTGCCCCTGATACATGATCTTTATCTGAATTTATGACCTGCCCTTGTTCAGTTTTTTCCAGCGGTAGCGAAACGTGTGGTGATTCATTCGAACCAGCCGCGCCGCCTGGCTTTCATTGCCGCCGGTCAGTTCCAGGGCCCTGGCCATATAGGCATGTTCCATTTCTGCCAGACGGTCTCCCAGCGAAATGCCCTCTTCAGGCAGAACAATGGACTGCAGATCCGGTGCCGACCCCATGCCTGTGTCAGTCTCACGCTTTCGCAGCGCCCCGGTTCCGGCCGATATTCCCGAGAGAAGTCCCAGCTCCGGTGTATCCACCACATTTTTTCTGGCCACCAGCACGGCGCGCTCCACCATGTTCTTCAGTTCCCGGACATTGCCGCTGAAGGCATGGGACATGAGCCGATGGCGGGCATCTTCTGTAAATCCGGTCAGGGATTTGTCAAATTTTTTATTGAACTGATGGAGAAAATACTTGGCCAGGGGCAGAATATCATCGGGCCGCTCGTTCAGGGAAGGACTTTTGGCCTTGACCACACAAAGCCGGAAATAGAGGTCTTTTCTGAATTTCCCTTCCGCCTCCAGGCGGTCCAGATCCTTGTTGGTGGCAGACACCACCCGGGTGGATACCTGGTAGGCCCGGGTGCCGCCCACTTTATAGAACTCACCGCTCTCCAGAAACCGAAGCAGCTTGGCCTGGCCGGCCGGACTCAGGTC
>DATHSR010000065.1:0-2901 GCA_035464035.1 Desulfotignum sp.
GTATTTTTAACATATTGAAATAGTTAATTTTTATTAAATTACGGTTTGTTCTTAACGCAAACGAAACAGCATTTGATTCATTTTTAAATCATTTTTTTCTAAACAACATATTGATATTAAATCATATTAAAGTTGATTTAAATATGAATCAACCCGTTTTCCACTTGCAGAAGCGGTATGAACTGTGATGAAAACCAGTTTGATTTGAAAATGAATCGCTGTCATCCATCATGGATGGCGGGTGATGCCGAATTTTTTGAATTTTCTGACCACGGAGGGCTGGCTGATCTTGAGAAACGCAGCCGCTTCCCGGGTGGTGCGGCACCGGGATGCCGCCTGCAAGAGCAGGTCACGTTCCAGCGTTTCAAGGGCCCCTGCCAGGCTGTTACCGCCGCCATCGGTTTTCGGCCGGGCGGCCGGTGACGGGGCAGGTTCTGTCAAGCGGATCAGGTAGTCATCCAGCTGCCGGCGCTCACACATGGCCACAGCCTGTTTGACAATGTTGATCAGTTCCCGGACATTGCCCGGAAATCCATAGGATTTCAACGCCTTGAGGGCCTTGTATCCGATATGTGCCCGGCGGTTGTATTTTTTGTTGTACCGTTTCAGGCAGATCCGTGTCAGCTCCAGGATATCTTCGGGCCGCTCCCGCAGGGGGGGAATGGACAGCGTGAACGTATTGAGCCGGTGAAGCAGGTCCAGGCGGAACCGTTTGTTTCGGGTCAGCTGCCTCAGATCCCGGTTGGTGGCTGCCAGGATGGCACAATCAATTTTTCTGGACCGGGTGCTTCCCAGGGGCATGATCTCCTGGTCGTCCAGGTATTTGAGCAGCTTGGCCTGGACCCCGGGGGAGAGTTCCCCGATCTCATCCAGAAACAGGGTGCCGCCGGCGGCCAGTTCAAACAGTCCGGCTTTTCCGGTCTCCCTGGCGCCGGTGAACGCTCCTTTTTCATACCCGAACAGTTCGGCTTCCAGCAGGTTTTCCGGAAGGGCGGCACAGTTGATCTGGATGAACGGCTTGCCGGCCCGCCGGCTGTACTTGTGGATGAATTTGGCCAGCAGTCCCTTGCCGGTTCCGGACTCTCCCTGGAGCAGGATGTTGGAAGCCCCGATGCGGGCCAGTTTCAATGCCAGGTGCACCGCCTGCTTCATGGACGGGCTTTTGGCCACCATGTCGTTGTCCGCCAGTTCCCGCAGACTGAGTTCCGCCAGTTCGTCCCGCATCTTTTCAGATTCCTGGCGCACCTGGGCCAGTTTTTGCCGCATATCCCGGATCAGGGAGATGTCCCGTTCGTTCACCACCACATAGGCGATCTCCCCGGCATCGTCAAACACCGGGGTCCCGGTCACCAGCAACGAATACCCGGACCGGGGGGTGGTCTGGACCAGGCTGACCTGGCGCCGGGTTTCCAGTACCTCCTGGGTGGCGGACCGGTTGATCTGGCCTTCCGTCACCAGGGTTCTGACATCCTTTCCCAGCACTTCGGATGCCTGGATGCCGTTGAGCCGCTCCGCCGCCCGGTTCATTTTCAGGATCCGTCCCTGGCCGTCGCAGATCAGCAGGCCGTCGGCGGACCTTGAAAAAATGGTTTCCAGAAAGAACAGGGTTTTATCCGTCATGGACCACCTTCCCGTCAAACAGGGTCAGCACCACCCGGACTTGGGCGATCTCATCCGGATCGACGGCAAACAGGTTCCGGTCCAGGACAATGAGGTCGGCACGCTTTCCCACGGTCAGGCTGCCCAGGATATTTCCCATGCCTGAGGCCAGGGCCGGGGTCCGGGTGTAACCTGTCACGGCCTGGTCCACGGTCAGGCACTGCTCCGGATACCAGCCGGCATCCGGGGTTTTGTCCATGCGCTTGCGGGTGACCGCTGAATAGATGCCGCTCAAGGGATTGGGATCCGCCACCGGGGCATCGGAACTGAACATCGTGGGAACCCCTGTGGCAAGAATATGTTTGAAGTTATAGGCATATCTACCCCGGCCGCCGGCACACTGGTCGATCATGGAGATGTCCAGGCTCATGTTGTTGGGCTGGCAGGAGACCGCCAGGTTTTTGAGCCGGCCCAGGGCGGACAGATCCTCCGGCAGGATCATCTGGGCATGTTCGATGCGGTGGGGAACGCGGCAGGCGCTTTGATGCAGGGCCTCCACCCGGGCAAACAGGGCGATCACCTCATGCACGGCCCGGTCGCCTACGGCATGGACCATGCAGGACAATCCGGCCCGGTCCGCCATCACCACAGCCTGTTCAATCTGGTCCACCGGGGTCAGGGGCATGCCGTAGGCCGCATCCAGGTAAGGTTCGGTCACCCAGGCGGTCCGGGCGCCCATGCCGCCGTCACTGAAAAATTTCAAATGTCCGATGCGCAGGCGGTCATCACCGAATCCGGTGCAAAAGCCCAGGTCCACGGCCTGCCGTGTCATTTCACCGGGCAGGGTCACATGGGTCCGCAGGGCCAGTTTTTTTTGTGCATGCAGGGCCTGCCAGGCCCGCAGCGCCACGGCCCCTTCTTTGCCCCCCATGAGCCGGATGTCATGAATGCCGGTCAATCCCAGGGCATGGGCCCGGGACATTGCTTTTTCCATGTTAGCCAGCAGCTGGTCAAAGGTCAGCTCCGGCACCACGGCCCGGATCATATTGGGGGCCAGTTCCTTGAGCACTCCGGTGGGAATGCCGGCACCGTCCCGCACGATCACCCCGTCCGCCGGATCCGAAGTGGCGGTGTTGATTCCCGCCAGAGACAGGGCCATGGAGTTGGCCACAGCCAGGTGCAGGTCACACCGCCAGATGCACACCGGGTTGTCCGGCGCGGCAAGGTCCAGGTCCAGCCGGTCGGGCATGCGGTTTTCCGGCCAGTCTGATTCATTGAACCCCTGGCCCAGGATCCACTGCC
>DATHSR010000066.1:0-1971 GCA_035464035.1 Desulfotignum sp.
AGATGAACCTGGATGCCTTCCTGGGCCAGGGCCCGGGCCCGGGCCGCGATCTTTTCAAAAACAGCGTCTGCATCCCGGTTTTCCTGCAGAAATCCCTCAATGGCGTTTTCAGGGGGCAGATCCAGGGTGCGGGGGCCGAACCCTTCGTCGGACTCGGCCAGGGGCACCCGGCACACCACCCCGGTGATACCGGAGGAAAAAAACATGTCACAGATCAGCTCTTCGGCCAGGGCCGGGTGTCCGGATTCAAAAGCCGCGGTGATTTTTCTGTATTTCATGGGGTCTCTCTGGTTTCTTTCAGACAAGGTTCTTGAATTTTCCATAAGAAAAGATTATTTTTCAAATTTTTAGCATTGTCAAATTTTATTTTATATACTGCGCTGCCGGAGACATGAACAATCCATACCAGCATCTGGTGATCTATTATTTTGAAGGCCGGGTGGACCCCCAAGAAACGGTGCAGTTTGACCCGCGGTTTCTGGGCCACTGGCAGGAGGCGGACACCGGGTTTGTGTTTTTTTCACAGCCCGTGCCGGAACTGGCAGCAAGGATGGCGGATCAGCACCCGGACGCCTGCCTGAAGGATGTGTTTGAAATGACCTGGGAACAGTGGCACGGAGATGCCATTGCACCTTACTGCGTGGCGGATTTTTGTGTGTTTCCGCCCTGGGAGGTGCCGGCGAACCATGCAGACAGGCGGCCGATTGTCCTGGATCCCGGGGTGGTGTTCGGCACCGGCCGGCATACCACCACCCATGACTGCCTGGATTTGATTCACCAGGTCTGTGCATCTGAAACCATAGAGACGGTGCTGGATATCGGCACCGGCACCGGCCTGCTGGCACTGGGGGCCGCCGCCATGGGATGCCCCCGGGTCCTGGCCTGTGATTTCAACCTGCTCTCGGTCAAAACCGCCAAAAAAAACATTGCCCGCAACGGCTGGGACGACCGGGTCCTGGCATTCCAGGCCAGAGGAGAAACCATGATGGATCTGCCCTGTGACCTTCTGGTGGCCAACATCCATTATGATATCATGCAGTATCTGATCGACAGTCCGGGCCTTTTGGAAAAACGGTATATCATCCTGTCCGGGCTGCTGCGGTCCGAAGCCCAGAAAACGGCCGCCGCCCTGGCAAAACACCAGGTGGCCATCCTGGATCACCGGTGCCCGGACGGTATCTGGCACACTTTTCTGGCCACTCCCCGGACAGACCGCCCGGGGCGGTTGCTCAAGACCGTCCATCCGGTCCCCTGACCCTCAAAGGAATTATCAGACAACCATGTCCCATGACCCTGCCTATGTCTTCCGCCAGGCCCTGATCCGAACCACACTGGGGGCCATGATGATCAGCTTCTCGGCGGTGTTCGTGAAGCTGGCCCATGTGAACCCCACGGTTTCCGCATTTTACCGGGTATTTTTCGGCGGGTGCTTTCTGCTGATCATCGTACTGGCCCGCCGGGAACTGCGCTGGTACGGCTGGCGGTTTCTGGGCCTGGCCCTGATCACCGGCATGTTCTTTGCCCTGGACCTGTATGCCTGGCACCGCAGCATCGGGTATGTGGGACCGGGGCTGGCCACGATCCTGGGCAATTTCGAGGTGTTCATGGTGCCGGCGGTGGCGTTTGTGATCTACGGAGAAAAACCGTCTTTCCGGCTGATCCTTTCGATTCCCCCGGCCATGATCGGGCTGTTCATGATCGTGGGCACTCCCTGGAGCCAGTTGACCCCTGAATTCCGTCTGGGCATCTATTACGGCCTTGCCACGGCAGTATTCTACACCGGATTTCTGATGGTGTTCAGACGCATGCAGTCCCACGCCCACAGCCCGTCCGCCGTATACAACCTCATGGTGGTTTCCTTTGCCACGGCCCTGTTTTTAGGGCTGGAAATGGTGCGCAGCAATGAATCCTTTGCCATTCCGTACATGAAGACCCTGGCCGCCTTAGGCGGCCTGGGCCTGATGTGCCAGA
>DATHSR010000067.1:0-1558 GCA_035464035.1 Desulfotignum sp.
TGCCCGCAGTTTTTGCCGTTGCGCGCAGCATGCCCTACGCCATGTCAGATGCGGCAGAGGGTGAGACCCCCCGGCACCCCCCGGCACGGGTCCATTGACCAGCTGTAACGGTTTGACAGGACCCCAACTTTGAGACCCGGCTGACCGTCGCTGTGACCATCAAAACCCTGATACCGGTTTGTATCAACGTGCCGGATCCTCAGGTGAGGGGGCAGACAGCACGCACAAACCGGTGTCATATACCAGGATTTGCTTGACATCCGGAATGGAATACCGGCATTTTGGATAAAAGAAAATCAAGGGGAGAGGCAGTCCGGCACCCGCTGAACTGCTCCCCGGCCGGCATTATGAAAGGAGACCGCCATGTTTGTGCTGGGATTGCAGGGAAGTCCGAGAAAAAAAGGAAACTCCGTCTATCTGTTGAACCGGTTTCTGGCGGAATGTGAAAACCGGGGCGCCCAAACCGAAGTGATCTATATGGACGGACTGGATATCCAGCCGTGCAGGGAGCTGGTGGTGTGTGAGAAAAAAGGATTCTGCCCCCTCAAGGATGCGATGGAACCCGGAATTTACGGCCAGATCCGAAGGGCGGACGTGGTGGTGCTGGCCTCTCCGGTTTTTTTCTACAATGTGTCTGCCCAGGCGAAAATCCTTATTGACCGGTGCCAGATGTTCTGGGGCCGCAGGTACAAGCTCAAGCTGGTGGATCCGGATGCCACATCCCGCCAGGGCGTGCTGCTGGCGGTGGGGGCTTCCGGAGGAAAACGCCTGTTCGACGGGGTGGAACTGACGGCCCATTATTTTTTTGATGCCATTTCCGCCCGGTTTGCCGAATCGCTTACCTACAAAAAAGTGGAGGCGGCCGGGGCAGTGGCTGCGGTCCCGGGGGTGGAGAATGATATCGGACAGGCGGCCGGCCGGGTGATGGATGCGGTGCAGAAAAAGCCCTGCCTGGTATTTGTTTCCAGACACGATGCCTGCCGGAGCCAGATGGCGGCGGCATATGCCAAAATGGCGGCCGCCGGCAGTATCCGGGTGCTGTCCGCCGGCCTGGATCCGGCCGAAGAGATCGATCCGGCTGTCTGTGATTTTCTGGCGGGCCAGGGGATCGATATCAAATACCGGCAGCCCTTGTCCATAGAAGATCTGATCCACCGGGAACTGAAACACCGGGTCCCTTCTCAGGTGGTGTGTATGGAACCGGATTTGGTTCCCGTACCCGGGGCAGAAACCCTTTTCTGGGACCTGGCGCCGTTATTGGAACCCGGACAGATGGCAGCAGCCGGAAAAGAGATCCGCGCCCGGGCCGGCCTTCTTGTTTCAGATCTCCAGGGCCGGCACCCGGTTGGTTAACGGTTTTTTTGATTTCTCTTCCTGATTTTCAAACACCCGTTCCGGGCAAATGGGAGATAGGATTCTTTTCCGTGGGCTGTTTTCATGCTATGGTGATCTGAAAAGAAAACAAAAACGGTTATGCAGAGGAGTATCAATGGTGAATTTCCGGATCTGGATGATAGTGGTTTTTCTGACGGCAGGAATACAGCTTGGGGTATTGCCG
>DATHSR010000068.1:0-3031 GCA_035464035.1 Desulfotignum sp.
TCTGACCTTTGAATCCATTGGCTATGCCCGGATCGACCATCACCGCGCGTTGCGCAAAGGGTTTCCCGAGGTGATCTTCGGCCAGGGCAAAACCCGGGAGCAAATCACCGGGATCCTGGAAAAAATGGTGCCAAAGGAAAACGTGATCCTGGTGACCCGCATCGACCCTTCCATGGCAGACCCGATTGTGGCCCAGTTTAGCGGTGCAACGTATTTTCCGGATGCAAGGCTCCTGAGGATCCAGAAAACCGAACCTGAAATCACCGGGACCGGCACCATCCTGGTCATCACCGCCGGCACCTCGGACATCCCGGTGGCAAAGGAGGCGGCCCTGACCGCCCGGGCCATGGGCAACCGGGTCGACACCCTGTTTGACGTGGGCGTGGCCGGCATCCACCGGCTGTTCGCCCACAAAGAGATGATCGGGCAGGCCGGGGTGATCATTGTGGCTGCCGGCATGGAGGGCGCCCTGCCCTCGGTGGTGGCGGGCATGGTGGGGGCGCCGGTCATTGCGGTGCCCACCAGTATCGGGTACGGCACCAGCTTCGGCGGCATGACCGCGCTTTTGGGCATGCTCAACTCCTGCGCCTCCAATATTGCGGTGGTGAACATTGATAACGGGTTCGGGGCCGGCTATATGGCATCGGCCATCAACCATGTGGGAGCGGACCGGAACCTTTAAGGGTGAGACAAAATGGCCCCGGGTGTACTTTTTTGTTGACAGGCCATAAATTTATATATAATGAATTAAATTTAAAGAGAGTAAATATTTTATGACACCCAATTATACGGCCATACTACTTGCAGTCCTTATTATCGTGGAGGTGATTATTATCACCTCCTGGCGAAGGGGCTCCTAGTGGCATAAACCAGTTTACACGTTAAAAGCCGTTATCAGCCCCGAAGGGGGAAGATAACGGCTTTTTTGCTTTTAAGGAGACGCACATGCGAAGCCACATTGCAACAAAAGGGGTGGAACGGGCCCCGCACCGGAGCCTGATGAAGGCCCTGGGATATACGGACAGGGAAATCAGCCAGCCCCTGATCGGCATTGCCAATGCCGCCAATGAACTGATCCCGGGCCATATGCACCTGGACACCCTGGTTGCGGCTGTAAAATCCGGCATCCGCATGGCCGGGGGCCCGCCCATGGAGTTTTCCACCATCGGGGTGTGCGACGGCATTGCCATGAACCATGCGGGCATGCACTATTCCCTGGCTTCCCGGGAGCTGATTGCCGATTCCATCGAGGTGACGGCCATGGCCCATCCCTTTGATGCCATTGTCATGGTGCCCAACTGCGACAAGATCGTGCCCGGCATGCTCATGGCCGCGGCCCGGCTCAATATTCCGGCTATTTTCATCAGCGGCGGCCCCATGCTGGCGGGCCTGGATCCCAAAGACCAGACAAAAAAGATCGACCTGGTGTCGGTGTTCGAAGCCGTGGGCGCGGTGCGGGCCGGCCGCATGACCGAGGCGGATCTGGCTGCTGTGGAGGAATGCGCCTGTCCCACCTGCGGGTCCTGTGCCGGCATGTTCACGGCCAACTCCATGAACTGCCTCACCGAAGCCTTAGGCATGGCCCTTCCAGGAAACGGCACCATCCCGGCGCCCATGTCCCGGCGGATCCGCCTGGCCAAGGAGACCGGGATCCAGATCCTGGCCCTTTTGGAAAACACCATCACCCCGGACCGGATCATGACCAGACAGGCGTTCATGAACGCCCTGACCGTGGACATGGCCCTGGGCTGCTCCACCAACACCGTGCTGCACCTGACCGCCATCGCCCACGAGGCCGGCATCCCCCTGGACCTGTCGCTGATCAACCAGGTCAGCGAGAAAACCCCGCATATCTGCTCGTTGAGCCCGGGCGGGCCGGACCACATCCAGGACCTGGACCGGGCCGGCGGCATTCCCGCGGTGATGAAGACCCTGGCCGACCATTCTCTGCTGGACACCGGGTGCCTGACCGCCACGGGAAAACCCGTGGCAGACAACCTGATTTCAGTGGAAGTCAAAGACCGGTCCGTGATCCGGCCGGCCACGGATCCTTACCATGCCCAGGGCGGCCTGGCCGTGCTGTTCGGCAACCTGGCCCCGGAAGGGTGTGTGGTGAAACAGTCCGCCGTGGTGGCTCAGATGATGACCCACCAGGGGCCGGCAAGGGTGTTTGATTCCGAGGAAGCGGCCACATCCGCAATTCTGGAGGGAAAAATCACTGCCGGAGATGTGGTGGTGATCCGGTATGAAGGCCCTGCCGGAGGACCCGGCATGCGGGAGATGCTCACCCCCACATCGGCCATTGCCGGCATGGGCCTGGGAGCTGCGTGCGCGCTGATCACGGACGGCCGGTTTTCCGGAGGCACCAAAGGGGCCTGCATCGGCCATGTGTCCCCGGAGGCGGCAGACGGCGGCCCCATTGCCGTCATCCGGGAAAATGACGTCATCCGGATCGATATCCCGGGCAAAACCATCGAACTTCTGGTGCCGGAAAAAGAAATTCACGACCGGCTGGCCCGATGGGTCAAACCGGAACCCAAAATAAAAACAGGCTATATGGCCCGGTATGCCCGGCAGGTATCTTCCGCCGGACAGGGGGCGATTATACAATAATGACACAGGAGACAGCAATGAAACTGACAGGGGCTCAAATTCTGGTCAAAATGATCAAGGCCCAGGGCGTTGACACCATTTTCGGATATCCCGGCGGCGCCACCATCGACATCCATGACGAGATCGTCCGGCACAAGGACCTGCGCCACATCCTGGTGCGCCATGAACAGGGGGCGGTGCACGCGGCCGACGGCTATGCCAGGGCCCACAGAACCTGCGGCGTGGCCCTGGTGACCTCGGGCCCGGGTGCCACCAACACCGTCACGGGCATTGCATCGGCCCATGCCGACTCCATCCCCCTGGTGGTGTTCTGCGGCCAGGTGCCCACCGGGCTCATCTGCAATGATGCGTTCCAGGAATTGGATATCGTGGGCATCACCCGTCCCTTCACCAAGCACAACTACCTGGTGAATCACCC